>DAIDJI010000013.1 GCA_027451455.1 Planctomycetales bacterium
ATAAGACGGGCCTTCCCAGGCATCCCTACGCCGACGATTGCCGCCCCGGCCTCATCGCCCCGGATTTCCCGATGGAAGAGGTGGACATGGTCTTCCTTCGGAAGAGTCGGGCGTTCCTGGAAGAGCAGGCGCGCCAGTCGCCCCGATCGCCATTCTTCCTCTACCACGCGACCCAGGCCGTGCATCTGCCGTCGTTCGCCGGTCGGGCGTTCCGGGGAAAGACCCAGGCCGGGCCGCACGGCGATTTTCTCTTCGAGCTCGACCAGATCGTCGGCGTGCTGCTCGATGACCTCGAGCGTCTCGGCCTCGCCGACGAGACCCTGGTTATCTTCTCGAGCGACAACGGCCCCGAGACCACGAGCGTCGTCCACATGCGGGCCGATTATCGGCACGACGGAGCGCGCCCCTGGCGCGGCGTGAAGCGCGACGACTGGGAGGGCGGCCATCGCGTTCCCTTTTTGGTCCGATGGCCGGGTCGGGTGAAGGCCGACACGACCAGCGATCAACCGATCTGCCTGACCGATCTGATGGCGACCCTCGCCGCGATCCTCGGGACAGAGCTGCCGCACGACTCGGCTGAGGACAGTTTCAACATGCTCCCTGCGCTCGAAGGGAAGGCCCGGGCACCGATTCGGCCGTACCTGATCGAGCAGGCGTTCCGCGGGGTGCGCACGCTCTCGATCCGTCGTGGGCGATGGAAATACCTCGATCACCCCGGCTCCGGGGGCAACAACTACGCCATCGGCGAGCTCCGGCCGTTCGCCCTGCCCGAGACCGCCCCCGAGGCGCCTGGGCAACTCTTCGATCTTCAGACCGATCCCGGGGAAACCACCAACCTCTACTTCCGGCATCCCGAGATCGTCGCCGAGTTGAAGGCGCTGCTCGACCGGACGAAGGCGACCGGCCGGAGCCGGCCGTAGGGTTCCCAGGACGACCGACTCCTTGAAAAGGGGTTTCCTCGGCTGGAGATTCCTGGCGTGCTGTCCTCACCGAGGTTCGAGCCGAGCGGCGATCTCATCGAGGAAGTGCTTCAGACTTCTGTCCGACTTGCTGGCCCGAAAGAAATCCATCGCCTCGGCCAGCTCCCGCGCGAACTCGATGCCTCCGAGAGTCGGAGGATGTCCGGCTTTTCTCACGGCATCGGCGAGGAGGCCCTTGTAGACGTCTCGCTTACCCATCGAGCAACCCCCGGAGGAGCAGGCCCTCGAAAAGCCCGTCCTCGGTGGCGGCTGTCAGCGCCCTGACCATCTCGCTGTCCTCGAACAACGTATCGGCGGCCTCGATGGGGCTGACCTCGGTTCCTTGCCTGCCGCGGCGGACGTTGAGGAGGACGACGTCCTCCCGGTACGAACGAGAGAGCTTCAGTACGGCCTCGCAGAAGAGGGCCGAGTGCGTTGTGACGATGACCTGGCGGCCCTGGTCGATCGCCAGGGAGATCAACAATTGGGCGATGAGCTCCAGCCGGCGGGGATGGACGCCGTTCTCCGGTTCCTCGAAGGCGATCAACTCCCCGGCCCAGGGATTCGTCGCGATGGCACACAGGGCGAGCATGCGGAGTGTCCCCTCGGAGATGATCCTCGAAGGGTAGTCTGCCCCGTCCTGCCGAACCTGGATGTCCAGCGTCCCTCGTTTCTCATCGAGGTCCACCTTCAAATCCTCGACGCTCGGAATGAGAGATCGCAGGGTCCGACGGGCCGCGGCGAAGTGCCTGGGGTGCTCGGCCTTCAATCGGTAGAGATAGGGAGCGATATTCTCTCCGAGGACTCCGATATCCTGGACGTCGGCAGGAGGCCGGGCCGAGCGCATGGCCACCCGCGGGTCGAGATAATAGATCCGCCAGCCCTCGAACTCCGTCCGGCAGTCCTCGATACCGCGATATTCTTGCCCTCCGAGTCGGGGATCGGAGAGGAGAGCATGGTTCAGGCCCAGCGGTTCCTGGAGAGGGTGGGCGGGCTTGCTCTTGCGACGGACATGAAGCTGGTCGCCGACCTGCTCGATGGCGGCCTTGCCCCTGGGTTCTCCCTGCTTGCCGAGTCTGGCCAGGTATTCGTCGAAGACGCTCAGGCTGCCGGAATCCGGCTTGATTCGGACCCCGATGCGATAGGCGTAGGTTTCGTCCTCATGCCGTATCGTGGCCTCCAGCGTGAAATGGTCTTCCTTCTTTCGTAGCAGTTCCGCGAGCCCACCGGCGGGGATGGTAAACATCTCCAGGGGATGGCCTCGAATGGGGCCGGAGAAGGCATCCGCGAGCGTCCGGCTCGTCCCGACCCGTGAGAGCATCTGCACGGCCTCAAGCAGATTGCTCTTTCCCGCCGCATTCGGGCCGAACAGCACCGTCAATCGTGGAAAGGCAACATCCAGATCGGTGAGGGACTTGAAGCCCTGGACCCTCAGGCGTTCGAGCATGGAAGTCTCCGGGTCACCGTGATGGCGCCGACAGCATCGCGGGCGGCATGGGTTTCCTCTCGATCTCCGAAGGATCGAGGAGGTACGGTCATCCGCTCGCCATGAAGGAGGGCGGTGCCGGATTCGACCGAGCTTCCAGTCTATTCGAGGATGGCCCCGGACGCCATTCGGGGCGGTACCCTTCCGGTGTGATCGGGAAGGGCCGGAGATTCGGCCCCGTGAATCCGCGCCGTTGGGCCGGAAGTCACTTGAACGGAAAGGCTTCCGTCGGGATCGCGTTCCGGGAGACGGCGGAGAAGACGGCCGACTCCTCTCCACGTCCTGCTGACGACCCCGCCAGGATCGACTATGCTCGAAGAAGAGGTCGTGCCCGGGACCGGAAGGGCGCCTCCCCGACCTCCGGCGGCGCCCGGGTTTCGTGAGGAGTCAGGCCATGGCGACCAGAACGGCGCAGCAGGTGGTGGGTAGCGACGGGGCGGCAGCCCCATCGTCCGTCGACACGCCCCCGGCTCTTACGACCGTCGGGCAGTATCTGATCGATCGCCTCCAGGCCCTCGGCGTCGGGCACGTCTTCGGCATCCCCGGCGATTACGTCTTGCAGCTCTACAAGCTGCTCGAAGAGAGCCCGATCCAGCTTGTCGGGACCACGCGCGAGGACAACGCCGGATTCGCCGCCGATGCTTACGCTCGGGTCAACGGGCTGGGATGCATCTGCGTGACGTACTGCGTCGGCGGGCTGAGCGCCTGCAACAGCATCGCCGGGGCCTACGCCGAAAAATCCCCCGTGATCGTCCTGGCCGGCTCGCCGGGACTCTCGGAGCGAGCCCGAAACCCGCTCCTCCATCACAAGGTCAAGGGCTTCGAAACCCAGTTCGAGGTCTTCGAGAAGATCACGGTGGCCTCGACCGTGCTCGATCATCCCGAAACCGCCCTTCGCGAGATCGACCGCGTCCTTGGGGCCGCCGTCCGCTACAAGCGGCCGGTCTACATCGAATTACCACGCGACCAGGTCATGACCCGGCAGGTGAAGCCGCATCGTCCACCCGAAGGACCGCCCCCCAGCGATCCCGACGCCCTCCGCGAGGCCATCGACGAGGCCGTCGGACTGCTCACTTCGGCCGCCCGGCCCGTGATCCTCGCCGATGTCGAAATCCATCGCTTCGGCCTTCAGGACGATCTGCTCCGCCTCGCCGAGTCGACCGGAATCCCAATCGCCACCACCATCCTCGGCAAGAGCGTGATCTCCGAGGCCCATCCCCTCTTCGCCGGAATCTACGAGGGCGCCATGGGATGCGCCGAGGTCACCGAACTGGTCGAGTCGGCCGACTGCGTGCTGATGCTCGGATGCTTCCTCACCGATATCAACCTCGGAATCTTCACCGCCCGGCTGGATCCCTCGCGCTGCATCGACGCGACCAGCGAGGACCTGAGGATCCACCATCATCACTATCAGGACGTCCGGCTCGATGACTTCATCCGCGGCCTGATCGACCGCCGGCCCGCCGCGAAACAGCCCATCCCGATCCCTGCACGCACCAACCCGTTCGCTGGCGCCGAGAATCCGAAGCCGACCGATTTGATGACCTCGCGCGTGCTGTTCGCCCGGCTCAACCGGATGCTCGCCGGCTCGCCCGAGATGACCGTGATCGCCGACATCGGCGACTCGCTCTTCGGCGCCACCGATCTGGAGATGCACCGCCAGACCGAGTTCCTCAGCCCGGCGTATTACACGTCGATGGGTTTCGGCGTGCCGGCCGCGGTCGGGGCGAGCATGGCGAATCCCAGATCCCGGGCGCTCGTCGTCGTGGGCGACGGTGCCTTCCAGATGACCGGAATGGAACTCTCCACCATCGCCCGACACCGGCTCAACCCGATCATCGTCCTGCTGAACAACCACGGGTACACGACCGAGCGGCACCTCCTCGAAGGCTCCTTCAACGACATCGGCGATTGGGCCTATCACCGCATCCCGGAGGTCGTCGGCGGCGGAGTCGGGTTCGAGGTCCGCACCGTCGCCGAGCTTGATGCCGCCCTTGCCGCCGCCCTTCAGCAGGCCGAGGGCTACAGCCTCCTGAACGTCCACCTCGACCGATACGACCGCTCGCCCGCCCTCGAACGGCTCTCGCAGCGGTTGTCAAAAATTGTTACGAATCAATAGCCTGGAAAGCGCGGACGGGGCGGCCGTCGTCGGGCACCGGGGAAGGTGCTCGCGACAGCCGCCCCGCCTGGTCAGCCAGGACGACGCGAAGCGATCAGGCGCCCGCGGGCGAGCCGCCCCCGCGCCGGAGGGAGTTGGTGTTGAAGCCGGGCGAGTGGGTCGGGGTATGTCCAACCTGTCGGGTGCCGTTGGCCTGTACGCCGGGAACGTTGGAGATGCTCTCTCTCGTGAGCTGGAGCGGGACGACGCCGGTGTAGACCCCCGCATCGTGGCTTTTCGGAACGTGGTGGGTCCACGAGTACGATTTGCCGACGTGGAACAACGCTCGATCGTTGATCCGGTTGTCCAGGAAGATGTGGACAGTAAACTTGCCCTGCCGCCCGGCCATGAAGATCCCGGTGGCCTGGCCCGTCGGAGCGGTGTAGCTGTCCCGGATCCCCAGGTAGTTCTTCAGGTGCTTCGTCGGGTGGTTGAAGTTGTAGAGACGATCGGCAAACGGAAGACTCGGCCGATACTGAGCCAGGGCGACGCTCAGGGGAATCGGAGCGTAGTTGTAGGTCGAGAGAGCGGCGAGCGTCGGGACGTACTGGCTGGGGCCGAAGTGGGTGACATAGGTGGTCTCAACGACCGGTCCGCCGGCCGCGGACGCCACCAGGCCGCCGCCACCGCCTCCGCCGCCACCACCACCGCCGCTGCTCCCGGTGACCGAGACCGTCGCCGAGCCGGTGAACGCCTCACCCGTGAACGGCGAGGTCGTCGTGGTGTTGCCCGTCAGGGTGATCGTCCGACTGCCGGCCTGAAGGCCCAGCGACGATCGCGGCGAGATCGTGATGATCGCGTCCTGAATCCCGCCGACCCAGTTGGCCTTGTTCGTGTCGGCGGTCAGCGAGGCGTTCGGGAATGCGATCCCGTTGACCTTCACCGTCTTGACGTTGATGTCGGTCGTCGGCTGGAAGGTCACCCCGTTGGAGGTCGTTCCGTAGACGTAAATCTGGAGGTTGGCCGGAGTCGTCGCGTTGATCGTCGCCGAGGTCAGCGGAGCGCCGACGGTGATCGGCACCGTGATCTGATTGGCGGCCGGGATCGGAACGTTGATCAGCCCGCCCTGAACGATCATCGCACCGCCCGCGAGGTTGCGTGCGGCGTTCTGGGTGCCATCGTAACCCGGGGCACCGATGATGAAGTCCTGGCGCGAGTCGCCGTCGGCGGTGAAGCTGGTCGTCTGGAACCGGCTGGAGACCGAGGCCCCGAAGAACGACGGCGAGGTGGTCGGCGAGTTGGGGGTGCTCAGCAGGAACTGAACGCCCGAAATCGGAGCGCTCTCGGCGTTGGAAAGCGACTGACTACCGGTCAGGCCGCCCGCCCGGCCGGGGATCAAATAGGCCGTCCCGGAGTTGTTGTTATAGCCCGGCGATCCGACCAGAATCGAGCTGGGCTGGCTCGTGTTGATGAGCCCAACCTGCGAGACCGAGTAGCCGGCCAGCGAGCCGGAGAGGGCTCCCTGGAGATACAAGGGCGAGATCGCCGAAGGGGGCGACGCCAGGTTGAAGACACCGCTGAGGTAGGCTCCCGAACTGCTCGGAGCTCCGTAAAGGAGCGTGGCCAGGCCCTGATTCGTCAGCGTGGAGCTGGAGGAATAATTGGGCGATCCGATCAGGATATCGCCGAATCCGTCGGCGTTGAAGTCGCCGCCGGAGCTGACCGAGAAGCCGGTCTTGCTACCGCTCGGACCGACAATCGTGGCGCCAGGGACAGCGCCCGTGGTCGTCGACGCGGCACCGACGTTCGCCAGGTTGATGTACCGGACGTTCGAGCCGTTGACGGTGACCGTCTGGGCGAGGTTGGCCAGATTGCTCCCGCCGTACACCAGGAACGCAGCGCCCGAGCCGTTTTGCGAGGGGGCGCCGATCAGGAGATCGTCGATATTGTTGCCGCCCGAGGTCCCGCCGTTGACGTCGCCGCCATCGGCGACGCTCCAGCCGGCCTGGCTCCCGGAACTCGCTCCCGTGAAAATGGCGCTCTGGGTGCCGGTCTGGCCGATGGTCGAGACGTTGATCGTCGACGTGCTCCCGGAGAGCAGAGCCGTCGAGAGGGCATACACGACGCCGGTCCCGGTCGTGGCTCCATAGCTCGCGTTCGGAGCGCCGAGGATCACGTCCGAGTTCCCGTCACCGAAGATGTTGAATCCGCCGGAGACCGAGTAGCCCAGACTGCCGCTGGCGGCATTGTTCACGAAGGTGTAGATCGTCAGGCCGGAATACTGGCTCGGGTTGTCGAGGTTGATCGTCTGGCCGACGAAGTTGGCGAAGTTTCCGGTGATCAGGTAAGCACGACCTGTGCCCGGATTGGCATTGTTGACGTCATTGGCACCCGGCGCCCCCAGGAGAATCCCGTAGGTGTTGCCAAGCTTCACCGAGGAGACCGACTCGCCAAGCTGAGAAGACGCCGTGGTGGTGAAGGCCACGCCCGCAAACGGAAACGGCAGGTTGGTCGAGCCACTGATCGGGTTCGACTGAGGGGTCGTCCCAAGCTGGCTGAGGTCGCCGACGCGGTTGTTCGCGGTGTACTGGTAGGCGCCCGAGGGAGTCTTGCCAATCCAGTCGGTGATCGAGGAGATGCCGACCGATTGCGATCCAAAAATAAGATAGGCCGCGGAATTGGCGCCGGAACCAATGGTGCTGAAGGTCGAGACGGTTGGGGCGCCGATGACGAAGCTGTCATAGCCGGTCCCGGTGACGTTTCCGACGTCGGAGACACTCCAGCCGGCGCCCCCCTGGCTGACGGTCGTATTGGTGGTCCCCGGCAGGGTCGTCCCACCAGCGAAGCCTATGCCGTAGGGGGCGGTGGCGATCAGGGGATTGGCCGTCGGCGTCGTGACGCCGAGGTCGATCGAGAGCAGCGTCCGGTCCTCGAGGGACTCGAACCGCGGGCGACTGCCGATCGACGGGCGCCGGCCCGCGATCGTCCGCTGAGTTCGGCGATTGCCGAAGAACATGGGAGACTCCCTCCTCAAATATCCTTGGGGCGGGACCGCCGGGGGGCGCCTAGAGTCGATCCTCAACCGCCCGCGCGGGAATCGGCCCGGCGGCACTCCGTCGCCTGGGCCCCGCCTTTACCCTCTGCAATTTCGGACCGGCCGCGGTCGTGACTCCAAACCATTCGCAAACTCGGCATCTGTTGCTGGAGACACCTCGCGCCTTTTCCGCTCAACCGTGCCAACCCGCAGGCCCGATATAGATCGCGAAGACGGAACCCCCGGCGAGGGGTCGGGGTCGGTCCCGCGATCGACGGACCGGTCTCGATCCCGGCCCCTCGGTGGTTCCCGGTCAGGAGCGGCGGTCCGCCGGGGCGGGCCGCGACGACGACGTCCACCGGCCGGCCTCGGGCGCGATTCTCGCCCGGGGCGGCCTATTCCCGGTGTCGAGGCGAGATCCATGAACGCACGGAGGATTCGGAGGGCCGGCACCGCGGGCCGGCGGTTCGCCCTGGCGGCGATGGCCGGCCTGGCTCTCGGCTCACAGGCGGGCTGCACCCGCGAGTTCTTCCGGGAATGGGCCAACCAGGATGTCTCGGAAGCCATTTTCGAAAAAAGCCGCGATCCGCGCTGGCGCCTCGATACCTTCTCGGTCGAGTCGCCCGCGCTCTCCCGTTTCGCCGATCCCTACGACCAGGACGCCCCACCCGCGCCACCCGACGACGTCGCAACCGAAGCGCTCTCGCCCGTCCCCCAGTGGCCGAGCAACCGGTTGATCGTCCCGGCCGAGGGAACCGGCTATCTCGAACTCCTGGAAAACTGGAGGCGGCAGGATCTGGAAACCGCCGCCGCCGAGGGCCGACCCGTCCCGCCACCCGGGGCACCCGGTGTCGACCTTCCGGAAAACCTCGGCTTCGGCGGCGTCCCGCCCTCGCTCAGCACCGACCCCGCCTCGCGGCCCGGCGTGCCATTCCAGCCCTACCCCGGAATGGCCGACCCGTACCAGCCCGGCGGAATCATCGATCCCGATCGCGCCATCGACGCCGACCAGCCCGCCGGCGCCACCGGTATGCCGATCGAGGCCGAGTCCGGCCGGGCCACCTTCGGCGGCGTTCGCCCGCCCATGCCGCCCGGTGGTTACGGCCGCCCCGACCCCAACGCCGACGTCGCGCCCGGAACCGGAACCCCCGCCGGACCGGCGCCTCCCATCCCGCCGCCGACACCCCTCAATCCACCCGGCGCCCCAGCGCCCTCGGCCGGACCACCCGGTCCCTCCGCCCGGTCCACCCCGACACCCCGAGACGGCGTCACCTTCCCGGTCGTCCGACTCCAGGACGGCGGAACCGCGCCGAATTCGGGGACCAGAACGGCCGGTTCGACGCCCATATCCGTAGCGAAGGGCGCAAACGACCGGCGCCGGCCCCAGATCCCGCCGCCGCGATCCCCATTCTCCCGGCCCGTCGCGTCCCCCACCAGCCCCACGGGCGGGAAGGATCGGATGGTCGCCCGCTCGCGGACCCAGGATCGAGCCGTCGCCCGAACCGCCCAGGTCGGCGCGGGCGGTGTCTCGTCGGGCCCGGCGCCCCGCGAGGGCTACGGCGGCCAGCCCTCCGGACCAGCACCCCCCGAGGGCTACGGCGGCCAGCCCTCCGGACCGGCCAGACGCCCCGGCACTCTTGACCCCAATATCCGGAATCTACCCGCCATCCCCGGCGCACCTCTCGACCGCGAGGAGATCAATGACGCCGGCCGGATGAATCGGGAACAGGCCATCAAACTCTACGGCGTCCTCGTCCCCGAGATCCCCCCCATGGACGAGGCCGAGGCCGCCGGCCTCCCCAAGGGACTGAAAGCCTATCGCCTCGACATGCAGCGATCGTGGTTGCTCGCCCTGATCAACGCACGGTATTATCAGTACCAGCTCGAGCAGTTGTACCTCTCGGCACTCCCGGTGACACAGCAGCGGTTCGCGTTCGAGCCGCAGTTCTACGCGGGACTCTCGCCGACAACGGGGGTGCCGCAGGGCGGGTCCGGCGGCGGCGGCTCGTTTGCGACGGCGAGCGGCCTGAGCACCGCGAATTCGTTCACCTATGCCACGCGGTTCGCGCCGACGGGGCAGGTCTCGACGATGAACATCGGGACGGTGGCGGGCGTCGGCAAGCTGTTCAGCTCGGGCGGTCAGCTTCTGATGGGGTTCGCCAACGAGCTGGTGTTCAACTTCGCGGGGAAGAACCCGAGACAGCCGACGGTCCTCTCCGCACTCCCGATCAGCTTCTACCAGCCTCTGCTCCGTGGCGCAGGGCGGGCCGTGGTCCTGGAGCCCCTCACCCAGGCCGAGCGAAACCTGCTCTACCAGGTGCGTGCGTTCACGCAGTTCCGCCAGCAGTTCTTCGTGGTGACGCTGACGGGCGGTACGGTGCAGAACTTCGGCAACACGTTCCAGCTCGCCGGGTTCACCAGCGGCGGAAACGTGGACCCGACGATCGGGTTCATCCCGGCGGCGTTCAACGTGGTGCAGGTCGAGATTGACCGGAGGAATGTGGCCTTCTACGAGAGTTTGGTTAAACTGTATCAGGAGTTGATCCAGGGCGAGTCGTCGGGACTCTCTCAGCTTCAGGTGGACCAGACGATGTCGCAGCTCATCGGAGCGCGGTATCGGCTTTACTCCGACAAGCTGACGTACCGGTATCAGCTCGACCAGTTCAAGGTCGAGCTGGGGATACCGCCCGACACGCCGATCGTGATGGATCAGACGTTCCTCGGCAAGCCGTTTTACGACGTCTTCAACGCGATCGACAAATGGCAGAGGAGACCCGAACGCAACCTGAACGAGCTTCCCGGGATCATTGGCAAGCTGCCCCAGCTTCCGGATATCGATATCGACGGCCGATCCGTGCTCGGGATCTACCGAAACTACCGGGCCTCGGCGGGGTCGAGCTTCGTTCCCGAGGACGAGGATGGGCTGGAAGACCTGCTTCAGGCGGCCGTCCGGGTCGGCCTGGAATACCGAATGGATCTGATGAATGCCCGGGCCGAGCTGTACGACGCCTGGCGGCAAATCCGGGTCGCGGCCAACGCGCTGAAGGGCGTGCTGAACATCACACTGACCAACAACACCTACACCGGCCCCTACACCACCAACCCGTTCGCCTTCCTCAGCCAGGCAAAGAACTTCAGCCTGGTCCTCCAGACCGAATTGCCCCTGGTCCGGATGACCGAGCGGAACGCGTTCCGACAGGCCCTCATTACCTACCAGCGCCAGCGACGTAGCCTGATGACCGCGGAGGACGACCTGAAGATCCAGCTCCGCCAGGACCTGCGTGCCGTGCATCAGTACTATATCAACTACGAGATCAACAAGCGCAACTATGAGCTGAACGTCCGGCTGAAGGATCAGGCTTTCGAGCAGATCGTCGCGCCACCGGCGTCGGGGGGCTCGGGTCTGGCCCAGTCGGCCAATGCGGCGACACAGACGACCAACCTCCTGAATTTCCAGGGTGCGTCGTACGGGTCGCAGATTCAGTTGATCACGTCGTTTGAGACCTACCAGCAGAATCGCCTGATCTTTTATCGCGACATCGGCACCCTGCCTTACGACGAATGGGAGGCGTTTCGTGAACTTTTCCCTACCCAGTACCACGGGCCCATCCTCACCCCCGCCGGCGGGGGGAGCATCAACGCTCGTCCGGGACTTGCCGGCGACGCCGAAGCCGTCCCGCCGCCGCCGCCGAATCTCGGCGGGTAAGGTCTTCGCGGGCTTGCTTGTCGTGGCGCTCGGAGTCGGCGGAATCGCCGTCTGGAGCGTCCCGGGGATGAGCAAGCCGATCAAGGGCTTCTTCTTCGGACCGACCGGCGGGGTGATCCCGTACACGGTCCACTCGGGAAGCCTCGAAATCGCGATCGACGCCCGGGGAGCCCTGGAAAGCAGCAAAAACGTCGACGTCTACTGCAACGTCGAGGGCGGGACGACCATCATCAAGATCGTCTCCGAGGGCGCCCGGGTCAAAAAAGGCGAACTCCTGGCCGAGCTCGACTCGGCCTCTCTCAAAGACCAGCTCATCAACCAGCGGATCACGACCAAGAGCGCCGAGGCCAATTACCTCAACGCCAAACTCACCCGCGAGGTCGCCGAGATCTCGGTGAGAGAGTACGTCGAGGGAACTTACGTCCAGGACAGGCAGAACTACCAGGGCCAGATCAAGCTGGCCGAGTCCGACCTCGTCCGCGCCGAGGACCGGCTCGAATGGGCGACCCGGATGGCCGAGAAGGGATACGTCTCGATCTCGACCAAGAAGTCCGAGGAGCTCAACTACCAGAAGGCCAAGTTCGCCCTGGAACAGGCCCAGAGCCAGTTCGACGTCCTGGAAAAGTACACCAAGGAAAAGACGATCAAGGAACTGGAGAGCGAGGTCAAGAAGGCCCACTCCGACGAACTGGCGAAGCAGGCGACCTGGGAGCTGGAAAAGTCGAAGGAAGACAAACTGGAGAAGCAGATCGCCAACTGCACGCTCATCGCCCCGATCGACGGCCTGGTCGTCTACGCCAACGATCCCTCCCGGATGTGGGGAAGCAACCAGTCGCAAATCGAGGAAGGTGCGCAGGTCCGCGAGCGTCAGAAGGTGATCAGCATCCCCGACATCGGCCGGATGCAGGTCAACGCCAAGGTCCACGAGGCCCAGGTCGACAAGATCAAGCCCGGCCTCCGCTCCCAGATCCGCGTCGATGCCTTCGCCGAGCAACAACTCGAAGGGCGAATTTCCGAGGTCGCCCCCCTGCCCGACGCAAGCAACTTCTTTAGTTCCGATATCAAGGTGTACACGACCAAGATCGCGATCACCAACCCAACCGAGGGCCTCCGCCCCGGAATGACCGCCGAGGTCAAGATCCTGGTCGACCAACTGGAAAACGTGCTGAGCGTCCCCGTGCAGGCCGTTTTGCAGTACGGCGGCAAGTACCACATCACGAAGAAGCAGGGCGACAACTACCAGCGCGTGGACGTCGAGCTCGGCCCCTCGAACGACCGGATGGTGCAGGTCACCAAGGGTCTCTCCGACGGCGACGTGATCGTGCTCAACCCGATCTCGCTGATGACCCAGGAAGAGCAGCGCAAACTCTTCAAGAACACCGGCGCCACGCAGGGGATCGGCAAGGTCGAGACCGCTCCGGGCAAGGAGGGTCCTCCGGGCGCCGAGGGCAAGGGTGGCGCTCCGGGCAAGGGCGGTCCCGCGGCCAAGAAGAAGGGGGGCCGCGGCGGCAACCCATACATGCAGAAGATGGCCCCTGCCGACCGGGCCAAGTTCCGCTCCGCCTCGGATGACGAAAAGAAGGCCCTGCTGAAGAAAGCCGGTATGCCCGAGGACCAGATCGACCAGATGATCGAGCGGATGAAAAGCTTCGGCGCCGGCGGTGGCTTCGGCGGCGGACCGGGTGGACCGGGTGGACCAGGCGGACCGGGCGGACCAGGTGGCGGCTTCGGCGGAGGTCGCCGGGGCGGACCGCCGGGAGGTGGCGACCAGTGAGCGCGTTTTTCAACGGGACCATGTCGGCGGCACCTGGCTCGAAGCCGATCGTCAAGCTGGTCAACGTGGTCAAAACTTACGTGATGGGGCACAACACCGGCGGCGGAGGTCTCCTCCACCGCCGGTCGCAGGCCGCGATGACCGTCACCGTCCACGCCCTGCGCGGGGTTTCGGTCGATTTCTACCCAGGCGAGTACATCGCGATCATGGGAGCCTCGGGCTCGGGCAAGAGCACCATGCTTAACCTGCTCGGATGCCTCGACCGGCCAACCAGCGGCGAGTATTTCCTCGGCGGTCGCGACATCGCCCAGCTCGACGACGACGAGCTCTCGGAAATCCGAAGCCGCTACCTGGGCTT
Source organism: Planctomycetales bacterium (assembly GCA_027451455.1). Classification (GTDB taxonomy): domain Bacteria; phylum Planctomycetota; class Planctomycetia; order Isosphaerales; family Isosphaeraceae; genus JAKAUH01. The sequence continues at coordinate 13,416 of DAIDJI010000013.1, forward strand.
CATCTTCCAGTCGTACAACCTGATCCAGCAGTACACGGTCCTGGAGAACATCCAGCTCCCACTCACCTACCAGGGCTCGGGCGAGATCGCCCCCGAGGCCGAGGAACGATCGGTGGAGATGGCGAAGCTGGTGGGGCTTGGGGATCGGCTGGACCACCGGCCGGCGCAGCTCTCCGGCGGTCAGCAGCAACGCGTCGCGATCGCCCGGTCGCTCATCAACGACCCGTACGTGATCCTGGCCGACGAGGCGACCGGTAACCTCGACACCAGGACCAGCCACGAAATCATGGAAATGCTCGGCAACCTGAACGACTCAGGCAAGACCATCATCATGGTCACCCACGAGGAAGACATCGCCGAGCACGCCAAGCGGATCATCCGAATGCGGGACGGCCAGATCGTCGAGGACGGCCCAAGCAAGCGGATGCAACAGGCCGCGACCGCCCTGATCGGAACCGCCCACCTGAACGGCCCCGGGCCGGCGCCGGCCTGGGAGACGACCGATCCGACCGCCGCAGGGGCCAGCGCCGGCCGAGAGTGATAATCCGGTATCGCGAGATTGGAATCCCGGGAGCGAGGAACCATGGGTCGCATCTGGCGCGGGCTGAAACTGGGAATGAAAAGCCTCCTGCTGCACAAGCTGCGGTCGGGACTGACTGTGCTGGGGATCGTCTTCGGCGTCGCGGCGGTGATCTCCATGCTCGCCATCGCCGAGGGAACCAGCCGCGACGCCAAGGACCAGATCCAGGCCCTCGGCGCCACCAATATCATCATCCGTTCGGTCAAGCCAAGCGACGAGGCGCAGGCCTCGGCCTCCGGCCGCCCGGCGATGATCCTGAACTACGGTCTGAAATACGCCGACTACGACCGCATGGTCGACACCATCCCGACCATCAAGAAGATCCTGCCGATCCGCGAGATCCGCAAGCAGATCCGCCGCGGACCGCACTCGATCGAGGGCCGCGTCGTCGGCACGACCGAGGACTACGCCGACTTCAACCTCCTTCAGTTGGAGAAGGGGCGGTTCCTCAAGGCGTCGGACAACGAGAAATACCAGAACTTCGCCGTCCTCGCGCACAAGACCGCGGAGCAGCTCTTCCCCTACGAGAACCCGCTGAACCAGTCGGTGAAGCTGGGCAACGACTATTACACGGTCATCGGCGTGACCGCGGAACGCGCAAGCTCGGCCGGAATCGGCGGCAGCCTCGCCGCCCAGGACTTCAACAAGGATGTTTACATCCCGCTGAACACCTGCCGGCTCCGGTTCGGCGAACGCATCGTCGACATGCGCTCCGGCTCGCGCCAGGCCGAGGAAACCCAGCTCAGCCAGATCACCCTCCAGGTCAAAACCATCGACGACGTCCTCCCAACCGTCCCACTGGTCCAGGCCTCGTACGAAAAATATCACTCCAAGAAAGACGTCGAGATGACCGTCCCGTACGACCTGCTCCTCCAGGCCGAGAAGCAGGCCCGCCAGTTCGCGATCATCCTCGGAACGATCGCCGCCATCTCGCTCCTGGTCGGCGGCATCGGCATCATGAACATCATGCTGGCAACCGTCACCGAGCGAACCCGCGAAATCGGCATCCGACGCGCCCTGGGAGCCAAACAACGCGACATCACCCAGCAGTTCCTGATCGAGACCGTCGTCCTCTCCGGCGTCGGCGGTCTGCTCGGCGTCGCGGTCGGCTTCATCATCCCCAGCCTGATCGTCTTCTTCATCCAGGACCAGAAGGCCATCGTCACCGGTACCTCCGTCATCCTCTCGTTCGGAATCTCGGTCGCCATCGGCATCCTCTTCGGCATCTATCCCGCCCGCCGTGCCGCCATGATGGACCCGATCGAAGCGTTGCGGCATGAATAGTTATTGGTAATTGGTTCTTGGTAATTGGTTCTTGGTAATTGGTTCCTGGGACGCTTTCGCGGATCTCGGAACCGAGGGAGCCGCGGGGCGAACCCGGGCAGACGCCGATGCCGGGACTCGGAGCGTGCGCCCGCCCGAAAGTCTGGAGCCCCTTACCCATTACCAATTTTCAGGAACAAGGAACCAGGAAGTAAGAGGCCCCTTGCATCGCGGGATCGCGAAAGCTAGTCTGGGTTAGTTCAGAGGTAATGACCGCGGCGAGGGGTTGAGTCCCCGGCCGCGGTTTTTGTTCATCACAACGGAACGAGACGACCTGGGGCGGACAGCTCGGATGGGATCGGAAGAACCGATCCGGGCAAAGACGATCCTGGGCGTGGAGACTTGTCGAGACCGACCTACCGCGGCGATCGCGAGCGGGTCCCATCCGGCGCGACGACCGGCCGACTTCGCGGCTCTCTGCCCGAAAGTTCGTACCCGGTGAACCGGCGAGCTGTCCGGAGTCCCGCCGTCGCATCCCATCGGTTGCGGCCCGTTCGGCCGCCATTCAAAGCGACGCGGCACCGCATCGGTCCCATTGCCTTCGGGCGAGGGCTGACGGGGCCATTCGATGTGGCAGGTCAGAAAGAAGGAGCAGATCCGCATGGCCACCGACCGAATCCCCATGTCGAAGGAAGGCTACGAGAAGCTCAAGGCCCAGCTCGACAAGTACAAGAACGAGGACATGCCCCGGATCGCCCAGCAAATCGCCGACGCCCGCGGCGAGGGTGACCTCTCGGAGAACGCCGAGTTCGACGCGGCCGTCGAGGCCCAGGGGATGCTCCAGGCCCGGATTAACGAACTCCAGAACAAGCTGAGCCAGGCCTTCATCGTCGATAAGTCGACGGTCACCACCGAGCGTGCCGCCTTCGGGCTAAAAATCCGCGTCCTCGACCTGGAAGAGAACGAGGAAGAAGACTACATCCTCGTCGGACCCGGCGAGGAAGACCCCGACCAGGACAAGATCCCGATCACCGGCCCGATTGGCCAGGCGCTGGTTGGCAAGCAGATCGGCGAACAGGTTGAGGTCCCCGTTCCTCGCGGCAAGCGGATCCTCAAGGTCGTTGGCATCAGCCACGCCTGAGCACCTCTCTCCTGTGTAGGAGTCGGCACCCGCCGGCAATCCGCGCGGCGCGGTCGGCTCCGTCCGCGCCGCCAGCGGAAGCTGGCTCCTCCCCAATCGTCGGTCGGTTCGGGCATCAGAATCCCGACGTCTCCACCGCACTCAGCGCAGCACTCAGCGCCGGTCGTCCGCTCCGAGGCCGAAACCGTAAGCGTGCCAGGCCACCGGCAGCGGGGCGACCAGCTCCATCGGCTGCTGGAGGGTCGGATGCCGGACCCGGAGCGATCGGGCGTGGAGCGCGATCGCCTCGGGCACCTCAAAAATTCGTGTCGAACCGTAGGCGGCATCGCCCACGATCGGGCTCCCACGCGCGGCGGACTGAGCCCGAAGTTGATGTGTCCGGCCGGTCTCGGGCCGGAGCCGAAGCCAGGCAAGGCCGGGCGGCAGGCCGCTCGCAGGCTCGCATCGCACCCGAGTGACGGCCGACCGTGCCCCTGGCGACCCGGGTTCCACGAGGCGCACCAGGCCGTTTTTTCCCGGGCGGGTCAGCCAGTCGGACCAGGTCTCCTCGTCGGCGCCGGTGGACGGGATTCCCGGTCCCGCCTCAACGAGGGCCCAGTATTCCTTGACCGCCTCCCGCCGCTCGAATTGCGACGAGAGTCTGCGCGCCGCTCGGGGCGTCTTCGCCCAGATCAAAACGCCCGAGGTCGGCCGATCGAGCCGGTGGACAATCCCCAGGTAGACGCCGGCCGGATCGTCGGGAGCGAGGTGCCGGCGCACGTCCTGTTCGAGCGTGCATTCTCCGGGCGGTGCCCAGGTCCCGATCGGGAACTGACCCGCCGGCTTGACCACGGCGAGACAGTCTGCGTCCTCGTGCAGGATCACCAGGGATGCCGATTCCACAAGACGACTCGTTCGGTGGGAAGACCTGGAGAAACCACGAAACACACGAAGGGCACGAAAGGAGACCGCGGCTTAACCCGGAGCCGTGGGGACGGATTGAGGAATCCTGGGCAGCGCCGGGGGATGTTTTTCGTGTCCTTCGTGTTTTTCGTGGTTCCTCCTCATCGGAGTTCTCAGCGGCCGGAGGTGCCGGGCGGGCCGTAGGAGCCGCCGGTGGGCATGGGCAGCCCGGGCGACGAGCCGCCCGGCGCGGGCGTGCCGTACGACGATCCCGACTGGCCCACCCCCGGCATCCCGGTCGAGGCGGGCGGCATGCTGTCCGGGGTCGCACCTGGGACAGGACCGCCGATCCCCGTCGAGGGCATCCCTGGAATCCCGCCGGCCATCCCCGAGTTGCTGAGTGTCTGATTCGCCGCGCCATAGGGATTCAGGGCGCTCATGCCGCGCGGCTCGGAGTTGAACCCGGCCGCGGACGGATCGCCGGTCGTCGAGTACCGCGGTCCGGGCGGAACCTCGCTCCGGGGCGTCCGGCAGCCGAGACCGCCCGCCACCATGGTCAGCGCCAGCATCCCGCCGGCCAGCACGCGAATGTGTCGTTCCATCGACATGATTCGGATCTCCTCGTTCGCCAGGCCCGTCTCGTCTCGTCTTTTCGAACAAATATCGTTTTTCGACGGTCGGTTACCGGCCGCCGCCGATCCGCGCATGTCACACTCGATCGATCGATCCATCGATTTGAACACGCTTCCCGATCCGGTCGAGGTGCAGTCGCGGGGCGAGAGATCGGAACTGGCCTCCGGGCGGGCCTTCTGCCTCCCGAGGCGGGCGGATCATACCGAATCCGGACGGCCGGTCAAGGCGTCCTGACTCCGGAGCGCAGCGCAGTGGCCTGTCCCGAATTCGTGGGCCGGGAACTCAGATCCGGAGGAACCACGAAGGGCATCCCCGGAACTCAGATCCGGAGGAACCACGAAGGGCATCCCCGGAACTCAGATCCGGAGGAACCACGAAAATCACGAAGGGCACGAAAAAGGCAAAAAATCGAAAGCATTCCAGGATGGGAGAGATCCGGTCCAGGCGGTCTCCTTCTCGTCTCGGCTGGGAAACGGGGACTGGCTCCGGAGCGCAGCGCAGGTGCCTGTCCCCGTTTCGTGGGCGAGTCGCTGCTGGTCTGGAACGCGGAGGCATTAAAAATCGAGCGAATAGGAACAGGCTCAAGCGAATGGGAACAAGGACCGGTCGCGGATGACCGCAACCCGTCCCCGTGGACCCAATCCGGGTGAGAACCCGGCCGTCTCGTTCGCAAGAGCCTCAGCACCCGCGACCGGCTTCGCAACCCTGATGACCACTGACCAGGAACCCATCCCGATCAGGAAGCAAACCGCTGCCCGATCTCCTCCCAGTTCAGCGTATTCCACCAGGCGGTGATGTAGTCGGGGCGGCGGTTCTGGTAATCGAGGTAATAGGCGTGTTCCCAGACGTCCAGGCCCATGATGGGCTTGAGGCCCTCCATGATCGGATTATCCTGATTGGGCATCGAGGTGACGGCCAGCTTGCCGTCCTTGCCGACGACGAGCCACGCCCATCCCGACCCAAATCGGGTGGTGGCCGCCTTGTTAAAGGCCTCCTTGAAGGCCGCGAAGCCGCCAAGGTCGGTCTCGATCGCCTTCGCCAGCGCCCCGGTGGGCTCGCCGCCGCCGCCCGGCTTCATGATCTTCCAGAACATCGAGTGGTTGGCGTGACCGCCGCCATTGTTGCGGACGGCCGTCCGAATCGACTCCGGCAGCGCATCCAGGTTCGTCAGCAGTTCTTCAAGCGTCTTGCCCTGGTGGTTCGGATGATCCTTCAAGGCGTTGTTGAGATTGGTGACATACGCCTGATGATGCTTCGTATGATGGATTTCCATCGTCCTCGCGTCGATGTGCGGCTCGAGGGCGGCGTAGTCGTAAGGAAGTGGAGGCAGGGTAAAGTCCGCCATGATGTCGTCCTCTCGGTTGGGGAATCGCGGCCGGGGTGTCCGGGTCGCTCGATTCGATCGAATCCGGACAGGCGATCCGATCGATCGGATCGAAAGCGTCCGGCCTGGTGCCTCGGTCGATTGCGTCCGGGTCAGGCTACCAAATCGGCGGCGGACCTTCAAATCCCAGGGAATTGGGCGCCAGGCTCGCAGGTTTGACGCTGATTTTCTGAGTGGGGACGTCCGACGCCCGGGCAGTCGGTGATCGGCTCGATCCCATGCCGGGGCCGGGCGGACGATTGACCCTCTCTCGGCCGTGGGTCGATAATAGCCACATGGCGGGACGGGCCCGCCTCGACCCATTCCGGGACCAACCCGAGATTCCAGGAAAAGACCGACCCCAATGCCGGCGCCGCACTCGCGGCGCGGGTGGGGGGCGATGGATGTGGCGCCCGGCGAGGCGCGGGGACCGTCATGCTTCCAGAAGTGGACAAGGCCGGGTTCACGCCGATCGATCTCCCGAAGCCAGGCCGCAGCCCCTGGGCCGCCGTGAAGATCGTGGCGGCCATCGCCGCGGTCGCTGCCGCCGGCGTGGCCTGGTCCGCCGGTTACCGGCCCCCCCTGCTCTTCGCCGCCAATCGACCCCATTATCGGCTCATTGAGATCGATCGGGGGGATGTAACTTCCCGTCGCGAGCTTTTGCCGCCAATTCCGCGCTCCGCTGCGCGATCTCGAGCAGACCGA
>DAIDJI010000014.1:0-2931 GCA_027451455.1 Planctomycetales bacterium
CCTACGCCCAGATGCTGGTCACCGCCCGGCTCGCCTCGGGCGAGCGGATCGACGCGACGCGGATGGTCGAGACAGCGCTCTCGTCGCCGGTCGCCGAGGTTTCGCGGTCGGGACTGGTCCGGCCGATCGCCGATGGCAAGGCCACCCTCTCACTGAAGCTTGCGGGGCACGCGGTCGAGGTTCCGTTGACGGTTCTGGGCGTGAACACGTCGCCGAAGGTGGATTTTGTTCACGACATCGCGCCGGTGCTCTCGCGGCTTGGCTGCAACGCCGGGACCTGTCACGGGAGTGCGCAGGGGAAGGCCGGGTTCAAGCTTTCGCTCCGTGGGTACGATCCGATCTTCGACGTCCGGGCTCTGACCGACGATCACGCGGCGCGTCGGGTGAACGTGGCCTCGCCCGATGACAGCCTGATGCTCCTCAAGCCGACGGGTGCCGCGCCCCACGCGGGCGGGGTGCTGATGCAGCCTGGCGAGCCGTATTATGAGACGATCCGATCGTGGGTTTCCGATGGGGCCCGGCTCGATCTGACCGCGCCGAAGGTCGCCCGGATCGAGGTCGCGCCGGTGAACCCGGTCGTCGAGCGGATCGGGACGAAGCAGCAGCTTCGCGTGCTGGCGACCTACGCGAACGGAGAGGTCCGCGACGTCACCCGCGAGGCGTTCCTGGAAAGCGGCAATTCCGAGGTGGCGACCGCCGGACGATCGGGCCTGATGACGGCGATCCGTCGCGGCGAGGCGCCTGTTCTGGCCCGGTTCGAGGGGAACTATGCCTCGACGACGCTCACCGTGATGGGCGACCGGTCGGACTTTGTCTGGTCGGAGCCGCCGGGTTACGGGACGATCGACAAGCTGGTCGCGGCGAAATGGAAGCGGATGAAGATTCTCCCGTCGGGTCTCTGCACCGATGCCGAGTACATCCGCCGACTCTATCTCGATCTGACCGGCCTGCCGCCGTCGTCGGGAGACGTCCGCAAGTTCCTCGCCGACCCGCGCGCCAGCCGGGTGAAGCGCGAGGAGCTGGTCGACCGACTGATCGGCAACCCGGATTTCGTCGATTACTGGACGAACAAGTGGGCCGACCTGCTCCAGGTCAATCGGAAGTTCCTGGGTGTCGAGGGCTCGGTGGCGTTCCGGAACTGGATCCGGAAGCAGGTGTCGGATAATACGCCCTACGACCGGTTCGTCCGCGAGATTCTCACGGCGACCGGATCGAACCGCCAGAATCCGGCGGCCTCGTACTTCAAGATTCTCCGCGAGCCGACCGCCACGATGGAGAACACCACCCAGCTCTTCCTGGCGATCCGGTTCAACTGCAACAAGTGCCACGATCACCCGTTCGAGCGGTGGACCCAGGACCAGTATTATCAGACCGCCGCCTACTTCGCTCAGGTCGATCTGAAGGCCGATCCTGAGAGCAAGGGCCAGATGCTCGGCGGGACGGCCGTCGAGGGCGCCAAGCCGCTCTTTGAGATCGTCGCCGATACCAGCAAGGCGGAGGTCGTCCACGACCGGACCCGGAAGGTCACCGCGCCGAAGTTCCCGTATGAGAATGCCTATCCTCATCCGCCCGCCGGCTCGCCCCGGCGGCTCGAACTGGCCGACTGGCTGACCTCGAAGGAGAACCCGTACTTCGCCCGGAGCTACGTGAACCGCCTCTGGGGCTATCTGCTCGGCGCCGGGATCATCGAGCCGCTCGACGACATTCGGGCCGGAAACCCGCCGAGCAACCCCGAACTGCTCGATTATCTGACCAGCGAGTTCGTCAAGAGCGGCTTCGATGTCCGCCACGTGATGCGGCTGATCTGCAAGTCGCGGACGTATCAACTGTCAGTCGATTCCAACAAATGGAATGCCGACGACAAGGTGAATTATTCGCACGCGCTGGCGCGACGGCTGCCGGCCGAGGTGCTGCTCGACGCGGTTTACCGGGTGACGGGCTCGGTCTCGAAGATCCCGGGCGTTGCGCCGGGGACTCGGGCCTCGGCGCTGCCGGACTCGGGCGTCGAGTTGCCGAGCGGCTTCCTGGCGACCTTCGGCCGCCCGGTTCGGGAGAGCGCCTGCGAGTGCGAACGATCGAGCGGGATGCAGCTCGGGCCGGTGATGGCGCTGGTTAGCGGTCCGACCCTCGCCGATGCGTTGGTCGATCCGTCGAGCGAGCTGAGCAAGCTGGTCGCTGCGCAGTCGGACGACGCGAAGCTGATCGACGAGCTTTTCGTGAGAATTCTCAACCGGGCGCCGACGTCGGCCGAGGTTGCGACCTGCCGGAAGGAGATCCAGGCGATCGAGGAGGATCACCGCCGGCTTGCCGAGGAACTGGGCCGTCGCGAGACCGAGTTTGCGATCAAGCGGCCGGCGCTCGAGCGCGAGCGCCTCGCCCGGATCGCCGCGGCCGAGTCGGCCCTGGCCGCCTACGAGAGCGGGCTCGGCTCGAAGCTTGCCGAGGCGCAGAAGAAGAAGGCCGAGGAGGCTGCGCGGATCCAGGCCGATCTCAGGACTTACGAGTCGACCGGCCTGGCGAAGGTGATTGCCGACTGGGAGAAGGCGCACGCCTCGTCGATCGTCGATCGGTGGGTGGTCCTCGACCCGAAGGCGACGACGACCACGAACCGGTCGGTCGCCGAGAAGCGGCCCGACGGCTCGATCCGCGTCACCGGCCGGAACAAGAACGGGGTCGTCACACTCCAGGTTGAGACGGAGCTGACCGGAATCACCGGGTTCCGGCTGGAGGTTTTGCCGGATCCGAAACTGCCAGGGAACGGTCCCGGCCGTGCCACCGACGGGAACTTCGTGCTGAACGAGCTGGAAGTTCTCGCTGGTCCGAAGGGCGATCCGAAGCAGGCGAAGCCGGTGAAGCTCAAGAATGCCGTTGCCGACTTCAGCCAGGCCGGGTTCCCGGTCGTCAACGCGATCGACGGCAACGCGAAACAGC
>DAIDJI010000014.1:2941-19654 GCA_027451455.1 Planctomycetales bacterium
CTGGGCAGTCTCGCCGATGACCGGGATCGTTCACTGGGCGACGTTCGAGGCGGTCCAGCCGATCGGCGGGGCGGGTGGGACCGTCCTGACCATCAAGCTGCATCACCGGTATCGCGACGACTGGACGCTCGGCCGGTTCCGGATCTCCGCGACCCGAGGCCCCACCCCGATCGGCCCGAGCCTGGCCGAGGACCTCCGGGCCGCCATCGCCGTGGCGCCCGAGATCCGGACCGAGGCTCAAAAAGCCGTCCTTCTGTCGTACTTCCGCGTGATGGACGCCGGCTACCGATCGCGGACCGACGCCCTCGCCGCGAGCCAGGCGCCGATCCCGGTCGATCCGAAGTTGCAGTCGCTCCGGGCCGCCGTGGAGGCCGCCCGCAAGCCGATCGGCCCCGACCCCGCGCTACTGGCGCTCCGCCGGGATGTGGAGATGAGCATTGAACAGGTTGCCACCCGCCGGCTTACCGCCGCGCAGGACATCGCCTGGGCCCTCATCAACAGCCCGGCGTTCCTGTTCAATCATTGAGGCGCGGGCGCGAGGCCGCAACACGCCACGCTCTGTTTTCCTCCAGAGATCCCCTCCTGGGCCCGTACGCGTCACCGATGACGGGCCAGAGAGGGGCGTTTGAGTGCCCTCAAAATTTGCGTAGTCGGCATGATTCTTGCGACATGTCGGAATAGAGAGCTTATCGTGGCGTCACGACTCTCCGGGCACGTCCGACAGGGCCGAGAAAAAAAGCCGCCAATTCGCCCGAGGTCGTCGGGCCGAAATCGGCCCGATGCCGCTTTTGTAATAAACGGAATCGCGGGACGGCCCCACAGGACATCGGGACGGAGCAATGTCCCGGACGTGGAGCATTGGACCTATCACGAAAAGTGGATCGTCGGCCGATGGTTGCCTCCGAAAATCCGAAGAAATTCGAGGGGCGAACTCTTGAGAAATGTTGCGGTATCGGGTAAACAGAAATTTGATCCATCGTGCTTACGTCCATCCTCGCTCCCGCGGGAAGGACGGCCGATTGATGATGGACGGATTCATCAAGTCGTTTTTTGGAAAGCATGGTATCGAGGGTCCCAGATGCGCAAGTCTACGTTGATGGTGCGGTCGTTGCTGTGGCGAATCAGCCCCCTGGTGGTCTCCGGCCTTTTGGTGGCCGGTTGCGATGATTCCACAGCAAACAAGACGGCAGAATTCCCCGATGTGCCGAAGGTTGACATGAATACCAAGACGCCTCCGAAGCCGGCGCCGGGGATGGATCGGGTGGGCTCGGATATCGCCCCGAAGTAATCCGTTCGTTGTCGAGGGCAGGCCGATCCGAGAGGACGGTCTGAAGCGTCCAGGGCCTCTCTGTGCGAGATTGCGGCGAAGGGTCGTTCGCCGTCGATCTTACGATTTCCGCCCGGTGAGATTCGGCCGGAGCGGAATCCGCCGATCCTGTTTGTCGGTTTAGGCCTCGCTCCCTTTTTCATAAGAATCGATCCGCTTCGGGTTTGGATCGGGTTCTGATTGGGCAAGTGGCCGCCTGGCCAGAATCATGGGTGCGAGCCGTTCGGATCCTCGATGCGGGAGGACTGAGGTCTCCGGACCTGAGTCGACGTATCGGTGGGTCCATCTCATCTCTTTTCGATCGTCTCATCGGTTTTTTGGGAGGTTGGATTCATGCGAGGCAATCCGTTCCTTACCCGGACCAGGCGTCCGGGCCGCACCGTTCGGGGGTTTACCCTGATCGAGTTGCTGGTGGTCATCGCCATCATCGCCGTTCTGATCGCGCTTTTGCTTCCAGCGGTGCAGGCCGCGCGCGAGGCCGCTCGCCGCGCCCAGTGCACCAACAACCTGAAGCAGCTCGGCCTGGGCCTGCACAACTACCACTCGGCGAACAACGCGTTCCCGCCGGGCGGCTGCCGGACGTACGGTGGCGGCAACAACAATCTCTGGGGCTCGTGGAGCCCTCAGGCGATGATGCTCCCCTACCTGGAGCAGACGCCGGCCTACAACGCGCTCAACTTCTCGTGGGAGATCTGGAATAACGGCACCGGCTCGGCGATCAACGCCACCGGGATCTCGATGAAGATCAACTCCTTCATCTGCCCGTCGTCGATCACGGTGCCCGCCGGCCAGGGCTTCTTCTACAACATGCCACTGCAGGGCTATTACCTGCCCGGCAACAACTACTTCATGTGCACCGGTTCGAGCGTCATGTGGCGGTGCGACCCGGGCGCCACGAGCAACGGCCAGCGGTGCGTCCCCAACGGGTTGTTCTGCGTCGGCGGCGGGGCTTACTCGATCAGCGACGTCACCGACGGGACCTCGAACACCATCGCCGCAGGCGAGTGGCGGACCGGCGACTGGAACAATTTCCAGAAGTCGATCCAGGACTTCATCGGCAACCAGAATTACTCGGACTGGCAAGCCACCTCGCGCGACCTGATCTCGCCGTACGGCAACATGCCCCTGGGCGGCAGCCTGGTGCAGACGGCCCTCAACCAGTGCTCCACGATCTGGCAGACCGGGAGCGACTCGAGCTTCGGCACTGGCGGTCAGCGGAGCTGGAACGGTCCGTTCTGGGCGATGGGGCTCTACGCCTACTCCCTGGGTAACGTCGTCGTCCCGCCCAACTCGCAGTATCCTTATTGCGAGTTCTGGAGCACCAACGCCGACTGGGATGCCGGTGGCATCATCGGACTGACCAGCTTCCACCCGGGCGGCGCCAACATCATGATGGCCGACGGCTCGGTCCGCTTCCTCAAGTCGAGCGTCGCCTGGAACACCCTCTGGGGACTCGGTTCGCGGGCCCAGGGCGAGGTTATCAGCTCCGACTCGTATTGATCGTTGTCCCTGTCCGATATCGGGTCGGGGTGGTAAGGCTATCCCGACCCGACCGGCCTGCGATGCCAGACGCCGTCCGATCGCCCAAACTCCGGGCGGTCGGGCGGCGTTCGCGTTTCGATCCTACTTGCTCGGAAGATCCTGGACCGTCGTCCGGGCGAAGTGGCTCCAGCGCTCGTTGATGGCCTCAACGCCCGGAACACCGCCGTGAACGTAAAGGCCGTAACGCAGCCGGAGCGGGCTGTTCGGCTCGATCGTGATCGACCGATCGAGGGTCAGGCTGGCTCCCATCCAGCCGTCGTTTCGGACGTGGAAGGGCGTTGGGTGGCCGGGGTTCGAGGGGTGGTCGAGGAGGGTGATCCCCTCGGCGGCCTTCGGGGTGATCGGGCCCGAGTAATCCACCCACCGCGCCCGCTTCCAGAAGGCGCCGTTGGTGCCCTTCTCGCCGACGTTTCCCTCGGAATTGCGGATCAGGCCGCCGCCGTCGTTCACGCCGATCGTCTTCGCCATCCGGACGCCGATGGGGCCGAAGGGCGTCTTGCCGAGCGTGACCGGCCCGCCCTGCGCCTCGAACTGAAGGTCGAGAATCAAAAGCCATTCGTCCCGCGGGAGCGGCTGCACGAGGATTCCTCGGCGCTCCATCATCTGGATCTTTCCGCCCTTTCCGACCCAGGCGTTCAGGGCGACGATCGAGGCGGCCTCGTCGGTGTCGCCGTAGTGGAGGATCCGGCGATGGACGATCCGGCCCGCGCCTCGATCGTCCCAGAACGAGTCACCATTCACGTCGTGGTGAGAGATCCAGACGGAGTTGTGGTGGCTGTGCGTCACCGGGTCGTGAGGGTGTCCCATCCGGGTCAAGGATCGGCCGGAGGGACCGACGACTGGGTAGAGAAACGGGCGGTGGAGGGTCGGGCCGAAATCGTATCGGGTTCGCTCGACACCGTCGCACTGGATCGAGGCCTGATCGTTCGGGAGCGGGAGCACCTGCATCCGGGGGACCGGTTTGGCGTCGGGAAGAGCCACCTGGGCCGCGGCGGGTCGGCCCACCGCAGCCAGGATCAGGGAGGCCAGAAGGCCGGGAAAGTGCCTTGCGGAGAATGGACTTTTCATCGTCGACGGCCCTCCTGAAAGGAATGGGAAAAGCAGCTCCTGAAGAAGTCTTACTCGCTCGGGCGCTGGCCGACGACGATGGGGACATAGCCGGCCTCCATCCCCTTCGGCGGTTGGACGATCAGGGCCGGGTCGAGCCGGACAAGAGAGCCCGAACGGGGCGGCGGCATGTAGTCGCGATCGATCGTCCAGCGCGAGTGGATCGCGGCGACCAGTTTTTGCAGGCGTTCCTTCTTCGCCTCGTCCCAGTGGTACTGCTGAAAGACGGGCTGATCGATGAAGCGATACCAGGCGTAGGTGACCGTGGACCCATCGATCAGGGTGACGGTCGTGGTTGGTGTGGCCGGCCCCGGGGTTTTCCAGGCGGGGGAAGACGGCGTGATATAGGCCGCACCCCTGGTCGACGCGGCGAAGCTCTGGGTTGTCAGGCCGGTCTCGGGCGGGACATCGCTCGATTGGATCGGGATCCGCCTCTCGCCCTCGTGGCGGAAGTATTCGGGGAAATCACCAGGGCGTGTGATGGCGTTGCGAGACCATTTCATCCCCCAACGATCTCCAGGGAAGACGTGGGTTGAGCAGATCTCCTCGACGCCGGTGATCGGCTTGCCGCCCTGATCGTATCGCGTCGGGCTGGTGGTCAGTGCCGGTTTCCAGGTGCCGGCGGGATCGAACGCACCCGTGCAGGGAACACCTTCGTCACGCCAGCGCTGGATCGCGTTGAAAAGCGCCGATCTGGAGAAATAGGTCACATCCTGTACCAGGACGGCCTCGCCCCGTTCATCGACAGGAAAGTGCAGCCGGGGGATGCGGGAATACACTCGGCCCTTGCTGTCGCGAGCTTCGAGACGAGGCACCGTGTTGATCTCGATCGCGCCGCCGCCCACCACGCCGGGACGGGCATCGAGGCCGCGACCGTGGAGGAACGGTTCGTGGAAGATCGCGCCGATCTTGCTCCAGGTCTCCGGGACGTAGAACGCAATCGGGCCCTTGAAGTTGGCGGCGTTGAGGAAGCACGTCCAGCTCTGGTCGCCCGTTGGCGGGTCTTCCGAGGTCGGGGCGGTGAAGGGGAGGGCCAGCCAGGCATAGCCGAGGAATTGCCCGTCGCGCCGGTCTCGGAAGGGAAGTCCGTCGGGCGGGATGAGCAGGCGATTGCTAAGCTGGGCGATTCCGAGGCGATTGTCTGGCAGTGACTCATTATGGTAAAAGAAGGACCACCCCGGCGAGCCGACCTCGTAATCGTAACACTGGGGTGTGGCGTTCATGCTGAACTTCGGCCAGTCGTAGCGGAAATGATTCCCTGCCCAGTAACCGAGTCCACCCTCGACCGTCTGAAAAACACTTCCCCAGGTAGGTCCGCGTTCCTTCCAGTTTCGGGCCAGCGTGCCCACGGGAGCGAGCGGACGGTCCTTGTTATCCGAGTTGTCGGGCAGGATCCAGCAGCCGGGCAGGCCGATCTGAAATCCCGTGTAGGGCCGGTCGATCAGCGCCCAGACGGCCGAGTAGAACCCGATCCCCGCGGTAAATTTCGCCTTCTCGGGGTCTGGCCGTGTACTGTAGTGGATATAGCCGTGGAGGCCGTTGGAGTGGGTGGTGATCGTCGGCGCCACCTGGGCCGCCGCCGGACGGCCGACCGCAACGAGGAGCAGGAAGGCGAGGAGGGCGTTGTACCAGATATTCGCTTTGAATGTTGACATCCTAATTCCTTTGGTAAGCAACGGATCAAATGGAACCGTCGGCCGCTTGAACCATTCGAGCTCGACTCATCATGACCTGCGAACGGCGCCAACATGGCTGATCGCTGCGCCGTTCTGCCCTTCGGCTTCAGGGTCCGGATCGGCCAGCAGAGATTATAACGGCATTTGCCCGGGAAACCCGCCGTCAGGGCCAGGGAGCGGGTCGGGAGCGGGATCCTCGGTGCGGCGAGAGAGCGCGGGACAATGGTCGTCCTGGGCTTCGTACGGTACTCTCTAATCGCTGAGAGCGCGCGGGCGACGGTGGAACTCGGTGTTCGGAGAGCACCGACCAGGCACTTCCGAAGACGTAGGGGTACGCCCGGTTCGCGAGAGGAAAGGCCCGCCCGGGGTTGACGGAGGGTCGCGGGTTCATGACACGGCGGATGCGGTGGTGGGGAGCGGCGGCGCTCGCCTTGGTGCTGAGTTCTGCCGGCTATCTTGGGGCCCGGTCCTGGCTCGACCGCGCGGCGATGAGCCGGGCGTTTCACGACCTGGCCCGCGGGAATTACGCGGCGGCGGCTCCCCAGCTTGCCGCGATGGCCCGTCGATGGCCGGGCGACGTCGAGGTCGCCTACCGGCTCGGGGAGTGCGAGTGGGCGCGTGGTGATTCGGAGGCCGCTCTCGCCGCCTGGTCGCGGATCCCGCCGGACTCCCCGCGAGGGCTCGACGCGGCGCTCGCCCTCGGGCGGCTGGCGATGGAGCGCGGTCGATTCACCGAGGCCGAGCGGGCGTTGACCGGGGCCCTCGCGGCGCACCCGAGAGGCCCCGAGGTGGTCGCCCTCCGTCAGCACCTGATCCACCTGCTGGTGCAACAGGGGCGATACGACGAGGCCCAGGGGCTCCTCGAACGGCAGTGGCGCGAGCTGGTTGCCACCAGGCCCGACGAGGCGCCGGCCTTGCTCAGGGCGCACGTGGCGATGGACCTCGACTCCTCGCCGTTGACCGCCCTGCGAGCGGTGCTCGACCGCGCCGCCGGATTCGCACCGGACGACGGCCGGGTCGCGCTGGCCCGCGCGAACCTGGCGACCCGCGAGGGCCGTCTCGACGACGCCCGCCGCGCCCTGGATGACGCCCTCCGGGCAGGTCCGGTCGACGCCGCGGTCCATCGGGCTCGGCTCCGCTGGGCACTGGCCGCCGGCCGCGTCGACGAGGCCGAGGCGGCCGTGACGGCGCTCGGGGCCGCCGGTCTGTCGGCCGACGAGCGGCTCGCCCTGGACGCCTGGCGGGCGGCCCGTCGGGGCGACCGTACCGGCGAGCGTGCCGCCTGGGAACGGCTCGTCGCCGAGGGCCCGGCGCGTCCCCGATTGCTCGACCGGCTGGCGGTGCTGGCCCGAGCCGATGGCCAGGTCTCCCGGGCCGAGGAGTTCCGCCGCCGCAAGGGGGAGCTTGACCGGGCGCTGAGCCTCTACCGGACCGCGACCCTCACGGGGAGGTCGGCCGACGACCCCGGCGAAACGGCCCGCCTCGCCGCGACGCTCGGCCGACCGTTCGAGGCCCACGCGTTCCTGACGATGGCCGCGCGCCGGACGCCGACGGACCGCAGGATCCAAACCGCCCTCGCCACCACCCCCGACGACCCGACGGCCACCCCGAAGGCCCTCCCGCTGGCCATCGCGTCGCTGGTCCTCGACCGCCTGGAGGCGCCCGCCGGGCCGACAGCCGACCCCGACGCGGCCGAGGTCCCTCGGTTCACTGATGATGCCGGGCCGTCGGGCCTCGCCTTCTCGTTCCGAAGCGGCGAGACGTCGCTCCACCAGCTCCCGGAGATCATGGCCGGTGGCGTCGGGCTCGTCGACATCGATGCCGATGGCGACCTCGACGTCTACGCCGTCCAGGGCGGGGTTTTCCCTCCCGCCGAGCCGCCCGACTCCCCCGGCGACCGCCTTTTTCGGAACCGGGGGGACGGGACGTTCGAGGACATCACCGAGCGGTCGGGCATCGGACGAGCCGGGGCCGGTTACGGCCAGGGGATCGCCATCGGCGACATCGACAACGACGGCGACCCCGACCTCTTCCTGACCCGATGGCGGTCATACCGGCTGCTCCGCAACCGGGGCGATGGGACGTTTGACGACATCACCGAGCCGGCCGGGCTTGCGGGCGACCGCGGCTGGCCGACCTCGGCGGCGTTCGCCGATCTCGACGGGGACGGCGACCTCGACCTCTACGTCTGCCACTACGTCGCCTGGGACGCTGCCCACCCGCGGCTCTGCCGGAGCCCCGCGCGGCCCGGCTTCTACACGTCGTGCGACCCCAACGCCCTGGTCCCCGAGCCCGACCACGTCTTCCGCAACGAGAGCGGCCGATTTGTGGACGTCACCACCGCGTCGGGCATGGCCGAGACGACCGGCCGGGGACTCGGCGTCGTCGCGGCTGATCTCGACGACGACGGCCGGATCGATCTCCTGGTCGCCAACGATAGTTCGGCCAACTTCTTCTGGCGCAACCGGGGCGGGTTCCGGTTCGAGGAGGCGGGCCTCGTCTCCGGACTCTCGGCCAACGCCTCCGGAGGCTACCAGGCCGGCATGGGGGTCGCCTGCGGCGATCTCGACGGCGACGGCCGCGTCGACCTGGCCGTCACGAATTTCTTCGGCGAGTCCACCTCCTTCTACAGGAACATCGGTAGCGGCAGCTTCGCCGAAGGGTCGACGGCCATCGGCCTCGCCGCGGCGACCCGGTCGAGGCTGGGGTTCGGGATTGCGATGATCGACGCGAACAACGACGGCCGGGCGGATCTCCTCTCAGCCAACGGCCACGTCAATGATTTTCGCCCGTCCGCCCCATACGCGATGCCCGCGCAGCTCCTGCTGGGCCGGCCCGGGGGCACCCTTGCCGACGTCTCCGCCCGCGCCGGCGACCCCTTCCAGGCCCCTCATCTTGGTCGCGGGCTCGCCGCGGGCGACGTCGACAATGACGGTCGGATCGACGCGCTGCTCGTCCCCCTGGACGAACCGCTGGTCCTCCTCCGCAACCGGTCCGGGACGTCCGGCCACTGGCTGACCCTCTCGCTGGTCGGGACCACCTCGAACCGCGACGCCGTCGGCGCGGTGGTGACCGTCCGCCACGGCGGGGCCCGTCAGGTGATGACCCGGTTCGGAGGGGGCAGCTACCTCTCCGCCGGCGACCCCAGGCTTCACTTCGGCCTGGGAGACTCGCGGTCGGCCGACACCGTCGAGGTCCGATGGCCCTCGGGCCGCGTCGACGCCTTCACCGGCCTGGAAGCCGATCGCGGCTACTCCCTCCGCGAAGGGGACCCCGTGGCCCGGCCGCTCGCCGGGTTCCCGACACCCACTTCCCACGAACGCCGTGGGCACCGAATCCCTTCCCGGCCAGAAAAATAAACCGGGTGGACCACACCGTACTTGAAATCAGATCGGGCGGCCGTTAACGTTCGTGAAGATCTGGTATGTCAGGTCATCCCTTCCCTGAATTGATTCTTATTTCTCCAAGTTTGCAACCGGGTCGGTTTCGCTGCCCTTCCTACGTGGAGAGTCCGTAACCTGTCCCGGTTCCGGAGGACCTAGACCATGCGCACCTCGTTACATGCCCGGGGCCTCGCCGCCCTGATGGGCCTGACCCTCCTCGGAGCGCTGTCGATCACCGGATGCGGCGATCAGGATCAGCGCAAGTCGGGCACGGCGGTGCAGGACACGCCTGAAGCACAGGCCGGTCGGAAGGCTTCGATGGAAGGTATGCAGTCGATCATGCAGAAGCAGAACAAGGCGCCGGCTCCGAAGTGAGCGGCTTGCGGCCTCAAGTCAGGGCCCCCACCTTTCTCGAGGGAACCCCGATTTCCCTCGGTCCGAGGACGAGGCCGCTCGACGGACCCACCGGCGAGCGGGAGTCTGAAAACATTCGTTTTTTCCGTCTCACCTCGATATTTCCGTCATGAAGGAGTTTCTGATGCGACGCTCTTCCACCTCTCTGGTGTCGCGCTCCCCGGGTTTCACGTTGATCGAGCTTCTGGTGGTGATCGCGATCATCGCCGTCCTGATCGCCCTGCTGCTGCCGGCAGTGCAGGCGGCCCGTGAGGCGGCCCGCCGTTCTCAGTGCATCAACAACCTCAAGCAGATCGGCCTCGCGCTGCACAACTACCACTCCTCCAACGATTCGTTTCCGCCGGGGTCCTCGGTGGCGCCCTATGCGTTGTACAAGACCTACAACTGGAACAACTGGAGTGCCCACGCGATGATGCTGGGCTATATCGAGCAGGGTGCGATTTACAACAGCATCAATTTCAGCCTGGCCCCGTTTGCCGACCAGATCGACAACGGCAGGTCGGCGAGCACAGCGCTGGCGATGCGAGTCGCCTCGTTCCTCTGTCCCTCGGACCCCGGAGCCGGGAAGCAGTTCACCAACAGCTATCAGGGGAGCATGGGGACGACGATCGGCTACATGACCCAGCAGCACAGCACCGGCCTGTTCGCCGAAACGGAAGGCCACAATATCCGCGATATCGTCGACGGTACCTCGAACACCGTCGCCTTCTCCGAGACCGTGGTCGGCGATCCCAGCCGACAAAACTGGAACTATCGGGGAAACGGATTGCTCAACGTCGGCGGTAGCCAGAACTGGTATGTGCTGGATATCTCCGCTAACGTCCAGAATATCATGAGCATTTTCAACCAGTGCAACATGGCCTACAACCAGAAGAGCAGCGCCTACCAGGGCTGGGAATGCGCCGGCGAGTACTGGGCATGGGGCACGCCGGGGCTGACGATGTTCCAGACCGTCGTCCCGCCGAACTCGACGCAGTATCCGTGGAACACCTGCCGTCAGGACTGCCCGGGGTGCGGCGTCGATAGCTCACATATCGTCAACGCCAGCAGCTTCCACCCCGGTGGTTGCAACGTGCTGTTCTGCGACGGGAGCGTGAAGTTCATCAAGAGCTCGGTCAACTTGAAGACCTGGTGGGCGATGGGGACCCGGGCCAACGGCGAGGTTATCAGCGCCGACGCGTACTGAGCCAGCGTCCCGATCGATCCCTATCCGAGATTCCCCGGGCCGCCAGGGCCGGCTCCTTGCGGATCCTTGTTGGGTTGAGAGGCTCTGATAGAACCGATTCCAGATCCCAGATTCCAGATTCCAGAGGGATGTCCGTCTCAGGGCAGTAAGGCATTCCTATTATGGAATCTGGAATCCGATTCTTTCGCAAACTCTGAGCGTTGCGCCGGTCGTTTGGTGATCCTCGGGCACTGTCGAAAAGCCGGGGATCGAGAGACCGGGGGTTAGTCCTCGGGGCCGGTCCGGAGCCGGGCCAGTGTGGAGAGTCGGTGCTCCAGTTCGCGGAAATCGACGGGCTTGACCAGGTGGTCGTCGAAGCCGGCCTCGGCGGCTCGGCGGCGGTCCTCTTCCTGGCCCCAGCCGGTCAGCGCGATCAGGACCATCGAGGTCCCCCACGGCTCGCTCCGGATCTGACGCGCGGCCTCGTAGCCGTTGAGTTTGGGCATGCCGATGTCCAGCAAGACCAGGTCCGGGCGGCTGGCCTCGGCGAGTTCGACCGCCTGGGCGCCGTCGTAGGCTGTAAAGACCTCGTGGCCGAGGATGCGAAACATTCGTGCCAGGGTGTCGGCCGCGTCTCGGTTGTCATCGGCGACCACGATACGGAGGCCCACCGGCCTTGAGGCCGGTGTGGGGTTGGGCATCGGCGATGGGGCCGGAACGGACTCGGGTGCGATCGGGAGCCGGACCACGAACTCGCTCCCCTGGTCGACGCCCTCGCTTCGCGCCTCGACGGTCCCGCCGTGCATCTCCACCAGACCGCGGACCAGGGAAAGGCCGATTCCCAGCCCTCCCTGCGAACGCTCCAGCGCCGGTGCCGCCTGGGCGAACATTTCAAAAAGGTGCGGCAACATCTCGGCGGCGATTCCGATCCCGGTGTCCCGGATGGAGACCACCGCACGGTCCCCCTCGCGAGCGGCCGAGAGCGTGATTCGTCCGCCGGCCGGTGTGTATTTCGCGGCGTTGTTCAGCAGGTTGGAGAGCACCTGGGCCAGTCGGACCGGGTCGGCGTTGAGCGGGATCGGGCGGCCCGGTAGCTCGACCTCCAGCGTGTGGAGACCGGCGTCGATGAGGGGGCGGCTGGTCTCGAGCGCCGCATCGATCACGTCGGCCAGATCGACGCGTCGGGGTATCAGGACCAATTTGTCGCGTGTGATCCGGCTGACGTCGAGCAGGTCGTCGAGCAGGCGTGCCATCTGGTCGACCTGGCGGCCGATCACGTCGCGGGCCCAGGCGATGTCGTCGTTGTCGTTTTTGATCCGGTCGCGGAGGATTTCCACGGCGCTTCGGATGGGGGAGAGTGGGTTGCGCAGCTCGTGGGCGAGGGTGGCGAGGAAGTCGTCCTTGCGGCGGTCGGCGAGTCGAAGACGGGCGACCAGTTGCATCCGCTCGTAGGCGACCGAGACGTATCGGCCGAGGGTTTCGAGGAACTCGACGTCCTCGGCGTCGAAGGCGTCGCGCGACCGGCTGG
Source organism: Planctomycetales bacterium (assembly GCA_027451455.1). Taxonomy (GTDB): domain Bacteria; phylum Planctomycetota; class Planctomycetia; order Isosphaerales; family Isosphaeraceae; genus JAKAUH01. The sequence continues at coordinate 15,084 of DAIDJI010000014.1, forward strand.
CGAAGGCCAGGATACCGAGCCGCCGGCCATCGGCCGAGAGGGGCGCGGCGACGCAGGCGCGAAGGCCGTCGGCCCGGATGGCCTCCAGTTTTTCGCAAAGGTCGCGGGCGAGATCGGCCAGGACGAGCGCCGGCCCGTTGGTGGTGTCGCGGCCGGACTCCAGCGCGAGATGAGCGATGGCCTCGGCGGAATCGCTCCGCAGGCCCGATCCCGAGATGACCCGGGGCGAGCCGGTTGTCTCGTCGAACATCGCGTGGATGTAGGCGTCGATGCCGAGGTTGGGGCCGATCGCGGCGAAGAGAACGCGGGGCATCGCGTCGGGATCGTCGGCCTCGAGGAGGAGCGCGGCGGCCCGGGAGAGCAGGCGGAGCCGCTCGTGGCGGCGGCGGAGGGACTCCTCGGCGGCCTTGCGCTCGGTGATGTCGATCACGACGCCGGTCAGGCGGACACTTCCGCCCGGTCCGCCCGGGAGGGCCTGGCCGCGGTCCTCCAGCCAGAGGATGGAGCCGTCGTCGGGACGGACGAGCCGGAACTGGCTGACGTAACCGTCGACGGCCTGGATTGCCGCCTCGACCGCCTTGCGGTGGTGCGGGCGGTCGTCGGGGTGGATCAGGCGATAGGCCGCGACCGCGCGGTCGGGGATCGCCTCGCGGGGCAGGTTGTAGAGCGAGGCGGCGTCGCCCGAGATGGCCAGGCGGCCGGCATCCAGGTCGTACTCCCAGGCGATCATCCGGGCGGCGGTGAGGGCCATTCGCAGCCGGGTCTCGCTGGCGCGGAGCTGCTCGTCGGCCCGGTCGCGCAGGATCGCGATCGCCACGAGCTGGCGGGCCACCTCGATCAGGTCAGGGTCGGACCGCGCCGGGTCGCCGGGCGTCCGTCGGTAGACGGCGAACGTCGCGAGCACCTCGCCGGAAGGGGCGAGCACCGGCGTCGACCGGCACGATCGGAGGCCGTGGGACCCGACCAGGGCCTGCCAGTCGCCGTCCCACCGGCGGTCGGTCTCGGCGTCGTCAACAACGATCGTCTGGCCGGTACCGAGCGCCATCCCGGAGGGCCCGAAGTAGGGGGGATCGATGGGGGCGCCCTCGATGGCCTGGAGGAAGTCGGGTGGCAGGCTCGGCCCGGCGCCGATCCGGATGCGGCGTCCTCCGCGCTCCAGGAGCAAAACCGAGGCGAGCCGGCTCTCGTCTTGCCGCTCGATCACGGTGCAGACCATCGCCAGCACCTGGTCGAGCGGGGCGCCGGTGGCGATCGCTTCAAGGACCTGCTTCTGGCAGGCGAGGATGACCTCGGCCCGCTTCGAGGCGGTGACATCCTGAAAGGCGACGACCGCAGCGCGGATGGTGCCGTCGCGATCGCGCACTGGAGCGGCGTTGGCGAGGATGGAGGCGCGAGAGCCGTCGCCGCGGATCAGGTCGATCGGCTCGCTGGCGACGAACTCGCCGCGAAGGGCGCGGGCGAGCGGCCAGTCGTCGGGCTCCAGCGATCGGCCGTCGGGACGGAAGCCTCGGAGCGGCATGCGTCGGGTGTTCTCGTCGGCGGTCGCGCCGAGTTCGTGTCGGAAGCCGGCGATCCGATCGGCGGCGCCGTTGCTCAGGAGCAGGCGCCCTGTCACGCCCTCCGCGGCGACGATCCCGACCGGGACCTCGCGGACGAGCCCTTCCAGGAGAGAGGCGTCGGTCTCCAGGCGGACGAGGATTCGGCGTCGGAGACCCGAATCGTACGGTCGAAGGGGGCGCGAGGCGGGCCGACGGGCGAGCGCCGAGAGCCGGGCGACGCCCAGTCCGGCGGCGGCGAACAGAAGCGGTCCGATCGCGTCGATGGAGCGGGACGGGGTCGGGATCAGGGCCCAGGTGAGGGCGCCGATGGCCGTTGCCAGTACCGCCGGACTGGGCCCGCCGAGCCATCCGGCGGCGACGACCGCCAGCAGCATCGCGGCGGACGAAGATGCGGGATCGGGCGTCATCCGGCCGGCCCCGGCCAGTGCGACCGCAACAACCGCGAAGGCCACCGCGCCCGATCGAGCCATCGCGGCGAATGGGAGACGATTCATGGAACTTCCTCGTGCCCGCAAACGACCCCCCCCGGCCGTCGCGAGGAACGAATTTTATCGGATCGGACAGCGACCGATGCGGGAATGCGCTGCGAGGCCCTCCTCGCCCCCGCTCTCGAACGACCAAGTATAATCGTGCCCACTTTCAAACTCCACCACCCCGAGCGATCGGAACCGTGGATGCGAGATCCGGCCGGGACACCCTGGAAAAAATGCGGGAACCCACCGATAATCCCTGGCGAGGACGCGAGAGGCGGATCCCTGGATTCTCTCCTCAGAATTTGAGAAATTACGAATTGTATTAGGAAAATGAAAATTGTGCAAATACAGCTAGAGCCTTTGTGAAAGAACAAGGTGAAGAGAAAAAAGGAAAGACCGAGGGTAAATCCATCAATAATCAGTCTGCATGGCAAGCTTTTTAAGATTTCCTGCGTTGTGGGATTCACTCTCGTCGTCAACGGGGATCTGTTGCCAGAAGCCATTTTCAGGGAAGGCATCGGCACTTGCCACGGAAGGAAGAATTTGCTTCGGGGAAGCCTACCGTTTCTGAGAGGATTTGGCTTCGATGTTTGATGGAATTGTTTTAGATTATCTGATCCGAAGTTGCCCTCGCTGAGTATCGGCGGCTGAGGTGGGGGAATTGTGGGACAGGAACACGGCTCGGCTCGGAACGGATCGATGGGTCCGGCGGGGGTTGGGGGAGGCCTCGATGGCGGCTCCCGCTCGCGTCAGGCTGCGGCGGATTCGGAGCGGGAGCCCGGCTCGAGACCAGGGGACTCGCCCATCGGAATTTTTGATCGCGCGCGGCAGTCGGCCAAGCTGCTGCTCAACCTTCGCCTCCGCCCGCGTCCTCGGACACTGGAGGAGCAGGTCTACGCCGCGGCTGTTCGCGACGGCGACATCTGTCTCGACATTGGCGCCAATGTCGGCTGGATGGCGCTCTTTCTGGCCCGGACGGCCGGGCCCGAGGGGCGCGTGATCGCCTTCGAGCCGGTCTGGCCCACTTACCGGCAGATGTGCCGGAACATCCCGACAGATTCCGCGAGGACCGGTGGCGTCACTTGCGGGTGAGATCGGGGGGCTGCCAGGCCCGGCTCTCGGGGTAGTGGGCGTTCCAGGCCCGCCTGGTGGAGACGGTGCCGCTCACTGGCGAGAGTCGATGTCCGACGAGCGGGCCGGAGAGGGCGCGGCCCGTCAGCGGGTCCCAGGTCGAGCCAGTCTCGGCATCGACGAGTTTGTCTCCGTGGCGGGCGAAGTTCAGAACGCGGCCGTTGGTTCGACGGTCGAACGCGGTGGTGCTGAGCGAGTCGGCATCGAAGGTGAGAAGAAGGGGCAGTCCGGCGAAGCTGTCGTTGACGACCGGGTGCGCCGCCATCGCTGCGAACGGCCACGAGCCGATCTGGCCATTCCGTGCCAGGCCCCATTGCATTGCGTCGAGCCAGGTCGCCCGTGATGCGGCCGACTTTCCCACGATCGCCCTCGAATACTTCCGGCTCCCGCGCGAGAGCAGGACCGCTGTTGTCCTGGGATGGGCGGCCCGCCAGGCCTTCCAGTCGATCCAGACGGCTGAGAACTGGCCCAGTTTCTTTCCCTTGAGGGGACCCTCGACGGCACGCCCCTGGATCTGGATCCATCCCGAGCGGGTCTCGACGTCCTCGATCAGCATGCTGGAGTCGACCGCGAGGCCCGAGACGTAGAAGGTCAGGGTGCGGTCGTCGACCTGTCGTGAGAAGAGGAGGGGCGCCTCGCAGAGGCCGCAGAAGGTCGCGACGATCGGTTGTCCACCTAGGGAGTCGTTGACGACCTCGCTGCCAGGCTTGCCGAGCATGTTGAGCGGATAGGCCCGGTACTCGCCACGGACCTCGGCGCCCAGGACGAACTCGTCGTCGGCGATCCTCGGGCCGACCTCCCCGGCTGGGACGATCTCGAATCGGACCAGCGGCGGAAAAGCGGAGAAGGTCATCATATATTCGTGCTGCGGTCCGTCGGGCTTTCGCTCGCCGGTGGGCGCAGGGATCGAGACGGCCGGTTTGGGGGCGTCGGGTACGAGCCGTTCCAGCAGTCCGGGGAGAAGCGACAGGGTTGCCGTCGCGGTGCTTGCCCCGATGGCAACCCAGAATAGCCGTGGCCTGGGCACGTCAATCACTCGCCTGAATCAGTAGGAGCCGCTGCTGACGACCTCGCCCTGGGCTCGCGAGCCCAGTTGCCAGATGGTGATCTGGTTGACGGACGATTTGAGGAAGTGGACCGAACCGTCGAGCATCGCGACGTTGGCCCCGCCGGGGTGATAGCTGCTCAGGCCGTAGTTGCCGTACGAGCCGTCGTTGTCGCCGCCGTACAGGTAGATGGCGCAGTTGGGATAGTTGCTGTTCGGGGCGACGAGGGTATTACCCACGGTGTCGCCGAAGAGGCCCTGACACCAGAACTGGCCGAGTCCGCTCCAGTTGTTCGACGAATTCAACGTGCCGAGTGCCGAGCCGGCACAACCGACCAGCCAGGTGTTCAGGTAGGAGCCGCC
>DAIDJI010000015.1 GCA_027451455.1 Planctomycetales bacterium
ACCGTCGCCACGGTCACCGACACCAACACGAATGCACAGGCCTATGAGTTCGCGGCGCTGATTGACTGGGGTGGCGGCTTGACGACGGCCGGAACGGTCACCGGCTTCCCAGGCCCCCGAGTCCGACCTGGTCCCGCCCCCGTCCGTCCTCGTTTGAGCGGGTGCCCGCTCCCGCGGCGAGTATCGCAATCGCAGGGACGATGGGGGCTCGCATTCGGAGATCGGTCCAGAAGGCCAGGTGGACGATCGTCAGGCCCAAAAGGGCCATCGTCGCGGCGATCGTCGGCCACGACCAGGCCGGGCGCCGGAGAATCCCCAGCGCAAGGGCCGTCCAGAGCGGGATGGTCCAGATCATCGTCGCCAACCGGGCGGGTCGTGGATAGACGGCCTCGGAGGGTGCCACGGCCCAGAACCTCCCGAGTCGGGCGACCGAGGCGCGGACAAAATCGACTGGCCGGCGGCGGGCCAGGTCAAGCACCTGGTTGCGGACAAATCGGTCCGCCTCGGGCTCGGTCAGGCCGGCGGTCTCTCGATTGACCGAGTCCCACCAGTGCCACTGGTCGTCTCCGGTCCAGACGCGACCGGGCGGCCCGTCCAGGATGTCTCGGTAATAGACCTCGTTGTTGGCGAGGGCGAGGGTATATCCGCCGTGAGTGGTCGTCCAGATGGGCTCGCCGATCGCGACGAGGTTCCGCAACATCCAGGGGAGCAGGACGATCGCGGTCGTCGCGGCCAGGATGGTCGAGCGAGTCAGACGCTCGCGCCAGCGGCCCGGTGGCGCGACAAGCCCGGCGGCGATCGTTAGCGTCGAAATGGCCAGCAGGCTCGGCCGGCAGAGTCCGGCCAGGCCCGAGGCGATCCCGCCGAAAATGGCCCCCCGACGGCCGCCGAGGGAGAGCCCGGCGAGCGTCGCCGCGACGAGGAACGCCGCGGGTGTCTCGGTCATCACCGAGCGCGACTGCCAGAGCAGAACCGGATCGCACGCCACGACCATCGCCGCGACCATCGCCCGGCGCCGGGAGAGCCCGAACCTGGTTGCTGCCGCGGCGGTCATCGCGACCGTCCCGGCTCCTAGCCCGAGGTGAAGCGCTCCGATTCCCCAGGAAGCCCATCGGCCGAGCGCGACCGCCGGCACCAGGAGCAACGGATACAGGGGCGGTCGATAGGCGGTCAGCCGTCCCCCAAGAGCAAATCCCTCTCCCGAGGCCAGCGATCGGGCCATCGGCAGATAATTGTCGGGATCGTCGAAGACCCGACCGCCACGCGCCAGGACGGCGACTCTCAGCACGATCGAGAGGACCACGATCGCGGAGAGCGGGTGCCGGCGAAGGCGGGAAAACATCGATCCGGGACCTCCGAGGCGACGACCTTGACCCGATCGTTGTATAATGACGCGTCTCCCACCCTCCGACAAGCATTCGCCACGAGAACAACCCTCATGCCACGCCGACCGACAATCTTTTCCCTCACCAGCATGCACGACTCGGGAATGCAGAAGCTCCGCGAGGCCGGCGAACTGCGGATGGCCACCGCCCTCGACCCGCCCACCTTGCGTCGCGAGGTCGTCGGCGCCGAGGCGCTGGTGATCCGGACCGGCGGCGTGATCGACGCCGCACTCCTCGACGCTGGCCGCGGGTTGAAGGTCGTCGGGCGGCATGGGGTCGGCTACGACCAGATCGACGTCGACGCCGCAACCGCGCGCGGGGTCCAGGTCGTCTACACGCCGGGCGCGAACACCCAGAGCGTCGCCGAGCACGTTCTCGCGATGATGATCGGCCTCTCGAAGCACTTCACGAAGATGGGCGCCGAGCTGGCCGCCTACAATTACCACGCCCGGACGAGCATGACCGGCCGCGACATCGCCGGCAAGACCATCGGGATCATCGGCTTCGGGCGGATCGGCCGCCGCGTCGGCGAGATCGCCCATCTGGGCTTTGGCATGCACGTCCTCTACAACGACATCGTCGCCCCTCCCGAGGAAGTCGAGCGCCGATGCGATGCCCGGCGGATGGAGCTACCTGAGCTTCTGGCCGCCTCCGATTACGTGACCATGCACGTCCCGCTCGACGCCAGCACCCGGAGCATGATCAACCGCGAGACCCTCGCAATGATGAAGCCCGACGCCATTCTGATCAACTGCGCCCGAGGCCCCGTCGTGGACGAACCGGCGGTCGCCGAGGCCCTCGACGCCGGCAAGCTCTGGGGCTACGGCGGCGACGTCTTCACGATCGAGCCGCCGCCCGCCGGCCATCCCCTGATCGGCCGCCAGGACGTCCTGCTGACACCCCACAGCGCGGCCCAGACCGAGGAATCGCTCCGCAACATGGCAACCACGATCGCCGAGGAGGTCGTCGGCGTCCTCAACGGCGTGGTGCCGCGCTACCCGGTCAACGACCCGATGCAGGTCGAGCAAATCCGCCGCCAGCTCGGACTCGAGCCGCTCTATCAGCGGGTTCAGTAGGAGGTAACGGTCGGATCCGAGCCCATGAGCGCCGATCGACGCGCTACCGGGCCACCGACGTCATCTGCGCCTCCCTGGCTCGATCTCCCAGCGCATCGAGGCTTTCCCACGGGAATCTGACGACCGGAGGAACTTCTTCGCGACCACCGGCCTCCTCGGCGGCCCGGATGACTTCGTACTGGATCCCCGAGATGGTCGCGAGGGCTGCCAGATCGTAATAGTGCCCCTGGCACCGGTGGATCGTGGTGTCGGGGCCATCCAGGCGGTGCCAGACTTCGTAGCAGAACCGGCGGACGTAGGCGGCTTCCTGTTCATTCAAAATCATCGCAGGTATTGCTCCACGCTGGGGACCCGCTGCCTGACCTCGTCCTTGCGGGAATCGGTATACGTGTCCCAGATCCTCCTGGACCAGTACACGAGGGGAAGGCTCTCACCGGGGACGGGATTGGAGAGCCAGCCTTTCGGGAATCGCCAGGGGCTCCCGCAGGTGGGGCAGAGCATGGCGGCCTGCCCTCGACTGATCTCGCGCGAATCCGCGGGCTCGAAAAGCTCGGCGAAGGCGTCGGGGACGGTGTGGGGTCCCGAGACGCCGAACGGACATGGTAGATCCCACGGCATGCGCGTTTGAATCCGTCCCTTCGAGAGTCGTCGCCGCAGAGAACAGCCCAGGCAATCCGCGAACCCGAACTACCGATCCGACCCGTCCGGCCGGTCTCCGCCGGCCGCCTGAGCAACCTTCTCGCTTCCACCGGCCTTCTCCAGCGCCTGCGTCAGAAACGCGGCGAAGACGCGAGGCTCGTTGAAACCACCGATCCGATCGACCACCCGGCCGTCCGGCGAAAGCACGACGTAGATCGGATTGGTCGCCTCCCCCGTCATCTTCAGGAGAAGATCCTGATTGATCTCGGCTCTCTCGGTCCACTGCTGAGGAGTGAGGCTCGGAATCTTGACGAAATCGGTGTAGAGCTGCACCGTCACAAATCGCTTGAGCAGCGGGAGAACCTGGCGATTCGGAAAGACGCCAATCTCCATCTGCCGGCAGTTGGTGCAATTGACGCCCGTGAAGTCGATCAGAATCGGCCGCTTCTCGCGGGCCGCCTGCTCCCTCGCCTGCGAAAGGCTCATCCCCCACTGAACCCCGTGAAAGCTCTTCTGCTGGCGCTCGGCCTCATCGGGATCGGTGGATGTCGCTCGGACCTCAGGCGACGACTCGCCGCCGGCCATCGCGACCGGCGGAGCGATCAGCTCGCTGATATCCGGCGGCAAGAGACCGACGATGATCCGGTTCCAGAGCGGACCCTTGGGCGCGTGGCCGAACAGCGCGGGCGTGAGGAACAGCGACAGGCCGAGAAACGCCGCGCCGGTGAGCATCCGGCCGGCTCCGACCTTCACCTCGTCGTGGTCGTGATCGGTCCGGAACAGGCCGAGCAGGTAAACCCCGCAGACCGTCGAAAGCGCGATCCAGGAAGTCAGCATCATGGGGGCGTTCATCCAGGCGTCTTCCGCCGGGACGAACGACTGCTCGGCCGTGTTGACGAACTTCAGGGCCGCCCCGATCTCGACGAGACCGCCGACCACCTTCACGGCGTTCATCCAGTCGCCGCCGCGCGGCATCCGGGAGATCATCCCCGGCGAGAGCGCCAGCACGAAGAACGGCAGGGCCAGCACCGCGGAGAACGTCGCCAGCCCGACGATCGGGTAGAAGAACTCCCCGCCGGCCGCCATCGCGAGCAGCCCGCCCACGACCGGGAACGTGCACGTGAACGACGTGATCGTCAACGTGAGCGCCATGAACATCACGCCAATCAGTCCGCCCCGGTTCTCGCCCTGCGACGAGGCGTTCAGCAGAAAGCTCGGCAATCGGATCTCAAACATCCCCAGCAGGCTCAGCCCGAAAACCAGGAACATCGCCGCGACGAAGATGTTCAGCCAGGCGTTGTTGGCCAGCGTCTGCAGGGCCGAAGCGGAGAAAAAGAACGAGCAGAGCACTCCAACCGCCGTGAAGACTCCGATGATCGAGAGGCAATACGTGATCGCCAGCCCGGTCGCCCCGATACGTCCCGACTGGCTTTGACCCTGCTTCACAAAGAAGTTGACCGTGATCGGCACCATCGGCCAGACGCAGGGCATCACCAGCGCGAACAAACCTCCCAACGCCGAGGCGATCAGGAACGGGATCAATCCCTGCTCGGCCTTCTGAGCGATCTCGCTACGGATCGATGAGCCGGTCGAGGCCACGTCGGGTGGCGCGGAAGCGACGGCCGGCTTCTCGGGCGCCGGTGGTGCGGCCGGCTTCTCAGACGCCGATGGTACGGCCGGCTTCGGGACCTCGGGCTTCGGGGTTGTGGACGCCGCCGCCGTTGGAGGCGGAGCGGCCGATCCGCCGGAAAGCACCGTGAGGGTCGTTTCGGGCAGGGTCCACTGGCCCGCCATGCTGCAAGAGGTGGCGTTGCAGACCATGTAGCCGGCCTGCACCCGCAGAGTCTTCTTGCCGGGCTCCGCGCCGGGCGGGACCTTCAGATGGATGCTCCAGGAAACCTCGTCCTCGTAATATTCGACGAACGGGATATCCGGAAAGGCAGGCTCGGGGTGCCGGATCGGCTCGCGAGAGGCCGTCCAGTCGCCTTCCGGCATGAGTCCGCCCGTGTCAAAGAGATCGAACGTGGTCGGAAGCGGTCCGGCGCCTGGCTTCGCGGCGTCACGGCTATACTTGTAGATGTGGAAGCCCGGGTCGACCTTCGCGGTCACCTTGAAGGCGACCGTATCGCCCGGATGGGCCTCGGCCGGCTCGACGGAGGTGGTCAGCTTCGCGTTCTTCGACTGGAATCGGGCTCGGGAATCCTTCTTCTTCGGAGCGGGCCCCTGGGAATCCGCCGCCTGCGACCGTTCCACGAGCAGGAGCGGCCCCGCAATCAGCACCAGAAGGCACAGGGCCGACGCGCCGACGGCGACGGGCCGGCCGAGGTGGGCTCGACGCATGTCTTTCTCCCATTGGTCCTTCCGTTCTCCGCTCCGAGCCGACGATGGCCCGAACGGGCCTGGAATCCCGATTCGCTGTCATTCTAGCGGTCCAGGCCAGGGGGGACAACGCGCGCCGGACGGCCGGGATCGGTTGTCCGACCCAACCGGTTGGAAAAAGCGCGAACTCTCCACCGGCCCGGCTTTCCCAAACTATGGTTCTGTTAGCCGGCCCAGGACCGATCGTGAGCATCCCGATCCGGGGCCGGCTGCGCCGTCTCGAGCGCCGAGATCGAACCAAGAGGCGATCCGATGTCGTCCCGAGCCCCCGAGCTGTCTCCTTCCGCACCGCATCCGCCCGATCCGGGTTCCTCGACGAGCCTCCGGGCTCTGGCCGCTCCGATGGCCGTCATCCCCGCTCGGGGCGATCGATCGATCGGTGACTCCCGAGGTCCTTTGGCCAGTTTCGCCAATGAGGTTGAGTCGCTCCGGCGTCGCCGCCTCGCCGCCACCGCGGCGTTTCTGGCCGGAAACTACGGGCTGGTGACGACCTGGATCTTCCTCAGCAACAACTCGGGCACGCTCACTGTCGACGGGGGGCGGTTTTCGATCCGGATGATGCTCTGCGCCCTTCGATGTGTGATCGCCGCCGTGGTCGCCGTCGGGATGGTCCGCTGGATTCCGGAGACGCGCCGCGCCACCCGAGCGGTTGAGTACGCGCTCTTCCTCGGAATCACTTTGTCCTACATGGCCTCGGAATACTTCGTTGGGCTCGACCTCCTTCGGCGCGGACCTTCATCGATCCCGATTTTCCTCGCCTTTGACAAGAACATCGTGATCGAGCTTCTGGTTCTGATGATCATCTACGGAACCCTGATTCCCAATCGCGCTTCGATTGCGGCCCGGATGCTGGTGTTGATGTTCGTCGGACCCGTGGCCGTTCGCTACCTGCTCCTTCACCACAGCGATCTCGGTCAGGTCCACGAGGAATTGATGCGGGCCGAGGATCTGCTCGTGAACCCCATGTTCCAGGCCATCGGAATGGCGATGGCGATTCACGGGTCGTTCCTCACCAACGGGTTACGGACCGAGTTGCACCGGGCCCGGAAGCTCGGTCAGTACCGGCTGATCCGCAAGCTGGGCGAGGGCGGGATGGGGGAGGTCTACCTCGCCGAGCACCAGCTTTTGAAGCGGCCCTGCGCCCTGAAGCGGATCAAGTCCGACGCCGGCTCCGACCCGATCGTGCTGGCCCGGTTCGAGCGTGAGGTGCAATCGGCCGCACGGTTGGCCCACCCCAACATCGTCGAGATCTACGATTACGGCCGGGCCGACGACGGCACCTTCTACTACGTGATGGAGTATCTTCGCGGTCTCAGCCTGCTGGAACTGGTCCGAAAGGCCGGCCCCCTGCCGCCCGGAAGGGCGATCTACCTCTTCCGTCAGGTTTGCTCGGGCCTGGCCGAGGCCCACGCGTTGGGGCTGGTCCACCGCGACATGAAACCGGCCAATGTGCTGGTCGCGGTTCGCGGGGGCGAGTCGGACGTGGCCAAGATCCTCGATTTCGGGATCGTCAAGCTGATGCAGGACCCCGAGGCCGCCTCACTGACGATCGACGAGTCGGTCCGCGGGACACCGATGTACATGGCCCCCGAGCAGGCGACCGGCGACCGATCGCTCGATGCCCGCGCCGATATCTACGCACTTGGTGCGATGATGTACTTCACCCTGACCGGACGTCCGCCTTTCGAGGGCGGCGGTCCCATCGCCGTGATGATGGCCCATCTTCGACAGTCGGTCATCCCACCCTCGCAGCTTCGCCACGACCTGCCCGACGACCTGGAGCAGATCATCCTCCGATGCCTGGCGAAAGATCCGGCCAATCGATTCCCCACGGTCAATGCGCTGGGCGAGGCCCTCGCCGCCTGTCATTCGGCCAGCGAATGGGGCCCGAACCGCGCCGGTGCCTGGTGGGCCGTCGAGCTGCAAGCGACGCCGATCGATCCCCTACCCTCGGTCCCGGTCACGCGTCCGGTCCGCCCAGCTTCCGGCGACGACCCCGCAAGAACGGTCGGAACGTACCAGCCCGCCTCGTCCCGTCGCCGAATGCGGCTCGCCTGGGCCCGCCGATGAGCAACCCTGGTCTTCAGGTCCCTCTCGGGAACAGACGAAAAAAACACTTTAATGTTGAAATCTGAAGATGCTTAAATCGTGTAAATTTCTGCGATTCACTGATTTCGCATTCTCACGCATTCGATTATTCGTATTTATATATTATAAAAAAATAAATAAATCTGGATCATGTCGAATCCGGCTCCGCCTCCGCCTCCTGAATCGCCCGGGCGATCCGACGGCGGGCCTCCTCGGAGAGGGCAGCATCCTCGGCTCCCGACTGCGTGAAGGATTGGTCGCGATTCCGGATGGCCATTCGTATCCATCGGATCTGGCGGCGGAACCGGCGGCAGGAGCGGCAGGAGATCAGATGCCCGCGAAGTCCAAGCCACTCCATCCCGTCAAGCGGTTCGTCGAGTTCCTTGGAGAGTAACTCGGAGGCCGTCCTGCATCGCAGCGTCAAGGCCCAGAGGAGACCTCCGCGTCGACTCATCGGGCCTCTCCCGTCGTCGCAAACCACCGATTCTGAAGGCATTCACGCAGCAGGAGCCGGGCCCGGTGCAACCGGACCCGGAGATTCCCCTCGCTGATTTCGAGCCGGCGGCGCAACTCCTCGGTCTCCAGTCCTTCCATCTCGCGGAGCAGGAACACCGCGGCGATCGCGCGAGGCATCCGGTCCAGACAACCGTCAAGGACTTCACGGAACTCGCTGTCCTCGACGATCGCGTCGGGCGTCTTCCACGAGGCCGGCGGCCGTTTCCAGTGGTCATCGTCGGCAAAGAAGTCGCCCGACGATCCCTCCAGGATGCCGGCCGGCTCGGCCCGTCCCGAGGCGACCTTGCGCTGATGGTCGATGATCTTGTGCCGGAGGATCGCGATCAGCCAGGTTCGGACGGAGGAGCCGCCCTGATACCGATCCAGCGACTGGAGCGCCGCGACGAAGGTGTCCTGCACAAGGTCCTCGGCCAGTTCGCGACGGCTCACCCGCAACCGGGCATAGCGAAAGAGGGCGTCGCCGTGCTCCTCAAGCCAGGAGTTGGCCGCTTCGCGAGAGCGAGGGGGGGCCGTCTCGTCGGCCTCGGGGCTACGATCCGCGGTCATTTTCGGGCGATCTCCGGGGAACGCCTCGGGCCGGAGGTCGATCGGCGGCTCTCCGGTTCCATCTCGCAGACCGGACGAATCGACGCAACCCCCTCGTTCGGTTCGAGGGGGAGCCTCGGGGATGGCCGGCGGATCGGTCAGACTTCCATGATCTCGGCGGACTTCTTGTCGGCCAGCTCGTTGACCTTTGTCTCGTACTGCTTGGTGAGCGTCTGGATTTCTTCCTTGCAGGTCGTCAGCTCGTCCTCGGTGAGGATCTTCTCGGTCTGTTCGAGCTCGGCCTGCTTGTTGGCATCGCGTCGGATGTTTCGGATGGCGACGCGGGCCTCTTCCGCCAGATCCTTCACGCGGTTGGAGAGTTTCTTTCGCTGTTCGACGGAGAGGGGCGGGACGTTGAGCCGGACCGCCTTGCCGTCGGAGTTGGGCGTGAGGCCCAGGTCGCTGGTCTGGATCGCCTTGACGATGTCGCCGATGACGGTGGGGTCGAACGGGCGGATCAGGATCTGCTGCGGCTCGGGCGAGCTGAGGTTGGCCATCTGTTTCAGCGGGGTCGGCGAGCCGTAATATTCCACCCGGACCGATTCCACCAGTCCGACGTTGGCCCGCCCGGTCCGAATCCCGCGCAACTGGTCCCCCAGAAGGGCCAGGCTCTTTTCCATCCGCTCTTCTGCCTCGAGGGCGATTTCTTCGATACTCATGGCACCCATCTCCCGGGACGAACCGCGAGGGCCCTGGCAACGCCGAGTCCCCGCCCATCGGCCATTCTAGCAATATCGGAGACTCGCCGCGATCGGGCGTCTCTCCCGGCCGAACGAGATCAGGAGGGTCTCGGCCTTGGCTTGTTGCTCACCCACGTTCCGATCGGCTCGCCGGCGATCGCCCGTTCGATGTTCCCCTCCCGCTTGAAGTTGAACACCAGGATGGGGAGGTGGTTCTCCAGGCACATCCCGATCGCGGTGAGGTCCATCACCTTGAGCTCGTCGCGAAGAACCTGGTCGTACGTCAGGTGCTCGTACAGGACGGCGTGGGGATTTTTCTCGGGGTCGGCCGAGTAGACGCCGTCGACCCGGGTCGCCTTGAGCAGGACCTCAGCGCCCAGTTCCTTGCCGCGGAGGGCCGCGGCGGTATCGGTGGTCACGAACGGGCTGCCGGTCCCGGTCGCGAGAATCACCACCCGGCCGCGCTCCAGGTGCGTCAGTGCCCGCCGACGGATGAACGGCTCGGCAATCTCATCCATTCGGATGGTCGTCTGGAGGCGGGTGGCGCAGCCTTCTTTTTCGAGTGCGTCCTGAAGGGCGAGGCCGTTGATGACGGTGGCGGTCATCCCCATGTAGTGAGCCGTGGCTTCCTTGACCACGTCGGAGCCCCGGCTCAACTGGGCACCCCGAAGGATGTTTCCGCCGCCGACGACGAACCGGGCGAACCGGGCCACCGAGACGTTCTCCCCGGTCCGCGAAGTGACCGCCAGGATGACGTCCTTGATCGACTTGGTCTCGTCCTTGATGAACTGCTGGTCCATCAGAACGGATTCCTTGAACCAGGAGTCGAGCTTGCCGGTGGCAATCTTCTCCTGGATGGCCTCGGGCTTGTCGGCCACCTGAGTCATGAAGATCCGCTTCTGCTCGGCGACCATCTCCTCGGGAACCTCCTCGCGGCGGACATACTGCGGGTTGGCCGCCATGATGTGCAGCGCGAGATCCTTGGCGAGCTGCTTGAACTCGTCGTTGCGAGCGACGAAGTCGGTCTCGCAGTTGAGCTCAACCATCACGCCCGACTTGGCGTCGTGGTGGATATAGACCTCGATCCGGCCTGCCTTGGCGGCGCGTCCGGCGCGGAGTTCGGCCTTCTTGAGGCCCCGCTCCTTGGCGAGAGTCTCGGCCCTGGCGAGATCGCCGTCGGCCTCCTTCAGCAGGGCCTTGCACTCCATCAGGCCCAGACCGGTCTTCTTGCGGAACTCGTTGACAGCCTGAGCCGTGATCTCGGCCATCGGCATCGCTCCTCTTTCTCGCTGGCGTCGGTCGAACGGATTTTCTAGCAATGGGGAAGATTGGGCCGATCGGTGGCGAGATCGGGGGCCGACGGCCGCTCCTGGTGTAGCGGCCGTCGGGGGCCCGGATGGATCGCTCGATAATCAGCCTTCTGGACTTACTGGCCTTCCGCCGGTGCCGGCTCGGCGGCGGGCGTGGGGGCCTCGGTCGCCTCGGTCACTGCCGGGCTTGCCACCGGCTCGGCGGCCGGCGCCGGCGCTGGCGCCGACTCGGCCGGAGACCCGTTGGCGGGTTCCGCCGTCGCCGCGGGGGCGGTCGGAGCCACCGGCGCGGGCGCCGAGGGGCGCGCCTCGGTCTCGCGCGACTTCACCGGCCCGCGAAGCCCGCCCTCGCCACGTCCGGGGCCGCCACGACGGCGGTCGCCACGGTCCCGATCGCCACGGTCCCGGTCCCGATCCCGGTCGGCCGAAGGCGGAGGCTCGGGCGGCGCCGCGGCCTTCCCCTCGATGATCGCCTCGCTCAGCCGGCCGATCACCAGCTCGATCGACCGCATGCTATCGTCGTTACCCGGGATCGGCAGGTCGATCAGGTCGGGATCGCAATCGGTGTCCAGCAACGCCACAACCTTGATGCCCAGCTTCCGGGCCTCGGCCACTGCGATGTGCTCTCGCCGTGGGTCAATCACGAAAAGCGCCTCGGGAAGCCGGTTCATGTGGCGAATGCCCGAGAGATTCCGCTCGATCTTTCGACGCTCCCGGCTCAGCGTCGAGATCATCTTCTTCGAATAGCTGAGCGCCTGCTCGCCGTCGAGAATCGATTCGAGCTCCTCGAGTCGCTGGAGCCGGCTCCGGATCGTCCGGAAGTTGGTCAGCGTTCCGCCCAGCCAGCGCTCCGTGACATACGGCATCCCTGACTTGGTGCATTGTTCGATGATGGTGTCGGCCGCCTGACGCTTCGTCCCCACGAAGAGGATCAGGCCGTTACCCGAGGCCACCCGCTGGAAGTACTTGATCCCGCGAAGCAGGCCGCGGACCGTTTCCTTCAAGTCGATGATGTGAATCAGGTTGCGTTTGCCGTAGATGTACGGCTTCATCTTGGGGTTCCACCGGCTGGCACGATGGCCGTAGTGAACCCCTGCATCGATCAGATCCTTGACAACGAGCGACACGAAACCCCCCTGTTCTGGGATGGGGACCATCCGACGGAAATTCCCAGGGCGATGGACCCGGGGCCGCCTTGCTGGTGGGAAGCGGACGGAAATTCCACGTGAAGCGTAGTTTATCGGTCCGACGCCGCCGCGTCAAATAGACCGATTCGACCCGAGGAGCGTGGAGATCGCTCAGGTGGCCTGGAGCCACCGGTCGAACCACCCGAAGGCTTCGGCCTGCATCGGCCGGTCGAACTTGTGCGGGCCTGGGTAGAACGAGCACCTGTAGCGATCGGCCGCCCCCGCCTTCGAGAAGACCTCGGCGAGCATCCGGTCGGCCCGCTTCATCTCCTCGAGAGTGAAAAGCTGGTCCTGCTCGTTGTTGAGGACCATGGTCGGCAAGGGGGCGCGAAGCCCGAGGATCTCGGGATAGTCGAGGTCTCCCGGCAGGCCGGGGATGTAGATCATCCAGGTGTGGGTATGGCACTTCTGAAGCAGGTAGTCGCGCCAGGTCGTCATCATGCCGACGCAGCAGGCGCATCGGATCCGTTCATCGAGGCCGGCGAGGTAGCAGGTTCGAAGGCCGCCGCCGGAGAGGCCGGCGCATCCGATCCGGGCGGGATCGACGTCGTCTCGAGAGGCGAGATAGTCGAGGGCTCTCTGGTCCTCGGCGGTGAACACCCCTGGCCAGGTCGTCCCGGCGCAGAAGAGGCTCTTGGCCATGATGTCCTCGTGGTCGCGGGCGAACCGGTTGTAATCGCGGATCTCCTCGACCGATTCGGGATGCTCCTCCTTGTGGTCCTTGCGAAGAACCGCGGGGACGTCGCCGACACGGACACGCCGACTCCCGAAAGCAAAGGCATCGTGAACGAGGACGGCGTATCCGCGTTTCGCCAGTTCATTGGCCCAGCTTAGACCGCCGTAATACTCCTCGCGATGCTCCTTCATCATCGGATGGAGGGTCTCGCCGATCTGGGCGATCTTCCGCCATCCGAAGTACTTGTTGCCGCCGTGGTCGTGCAGGCCGAGGACGGCCGGAAGGCGGCCATTTGCTCCGGCCGGCTTGAGGAAGACGGCCTCGGTCGGCGGTCCGTACGGGAGCTGCCAGGTCAGATGCTCGACGTGGAGGCCGTCGTGGACGAGCCGGTGCTGGACGGCCGCCTTCGGAACGCCGCCGGTCTGGGGTTGGAGCAGAAGTTCCTTCAATCGGGATCGGGCCGAGGTCCGCCAGGCGTCGATGGCGTCGGCCCGATAGCGATCGCCCCGGAAAGAGAGCCGCGCCGTCGCCTCGCCAACGAGTCCGGCGGCCCAGGGGCCGTAAGCCCCGATCATGTTCGGTTCCACGATTAGCCCCTGGGAGGATCAGACGCGCTCGTCCTTGCCAAGATGACACTTCTTGTACTTCTTGCCGCTCCCGCACCAGCACGGATCGTTCCGGCCGAGCTTCGGGCCGACGTTCCGGATCGTCTCCGGGGGCGGAAGCGGCGGCTCTTCCTTTGCCGGCCGCCCCGAGCGGGTCCCGAGCGACGACTGGTATGTCTTTCTACTCGAGAGCTTGAGCTTCTTCTCGAACGCGAGGTGCTCCTGGCGTTGGCGACGGTATTCCTCGACCCAGTCTTCGGTCAGGGGCTGCACCGGCTCGCCTCCCTTCTCGTACGAAGCGTCGACCGATTCCTTGTCGACCCAGAACGGGTCGATCAGGTTCTCTTCGAACGCCTGGTTGATCAGCTTGCGAGAAGGGGCATGCGCGAGGTCGGCGAGGTCGCTCACGAGGAACGCCAGTTCCTCGGAGGGGTCCAGCTTCCGCAGGGCCGATTCGTCGGTGTCATTCAACAGGTCGCTCTCAAGCTGAAGCAGCTCCTCGTCGATCTCATCTTCGAGGAACTCTTCCTCGTCCCGATCCCCCCCTTCGACATCCTCTTCCTCGGTTTCCTCCTCGGACGGCCGGGCGGCGATCTCGGCCCGGGTTTTCTCGATAAGCTGGGCGAGGACGGGTTTCAGGACGTCTCCGATCCGGGCCCGGAGGGCCGGGTCCTCGCCGGCGACGATCTTGGCGGCGTTGATCAAATTGTAACGGGCATATCCGGTCAGCTCGTCACTCTGGAGCCGTTCCATGATCGGCTCGAAGGCGACCGTCCCGAGACCGCCGATCACCTCGGCCGCGAAATCGCGGAGGTCTTCCAGTTGACGCTCGATGATCTCGAAGAGGATCGGGATCGCCTCCCTGGCCTTCAGCTCGCCCAGGATGCCAATCCCGTAATACAGGAAGCTTTCGCCCGGATTGTCCAGGGCCGAGCGATCGAGCGCCTCGCGCATCCGATCGAGGAGCGGCCCGACGGCGCGCTCGCCGAGGGCGATGATGTCCTCGATCACTTCCGGCACGGGCCAGTCGGGGTTCGCCACCAGGCGGTCGACCAGATCGGAGGGTTCGGGAGGGGCAGCGGGGACCTCGGGCTCAATGGCCGTCGGCGAGGGTTCGGGTTCCATGGCGCAATTGACTCCGGTCCGGGCGCGAAGCATCAGGACGGATTCTACGTGCCCCTCGCGGACGGGGAAAGGGCCTGTAGCGCTCAATAGACCCCGTGCAGCGGCCCGCCAGGTGCGGCCAGGGCATCGACCCTGCGCTCGACCTCGGGGTCGTCGACCAGCGGTGGTGCGTGCCTCGGCTTGATCCGGGCGTCGATGACCATCGGCCCGGTGCATCCCCAGTGCTTCCGGTCGACGAACGAGCCAATCCCCTCGATGTCGGCGGCCGGGTCGGACCGGGTGAACGTCACCCAGAGGAAGTTCCGCTCGTTCCTCGCGGCGAAGTCGCTGTCGTCGGCGATCACGATCATCGGGAACGACCGGATCGGATCGTCCGGTCCGAAAACCCGGCCGAACGCCTCGAGGTCGCGGTTGCCGTCGACGTACCTCGGCCCCTCCACGACGAGAATCCCGGGCATCGCGATCCTCGGGGCCCGGAATCCCTCGGGGAGATGGAGTCCGGTGGGAATCTCGGTCGGCAAACTTCGGCGGATCGGACCGGCCGCCGCGATCACGACCTTCGAGCCCTGGTTGAGCCCGTGACCGGAATAGTCGAGCGTGTCGATGGTCGTCCGGGTCTGGAAGTGCAGGTCGTTCGTCCAGTCCACTCGTTGCAGAACGTGCGCGAAGAAGGCGGGGATGTCGTGGATGTCGAGCGTCGGATCGTCCTCGTGGGCGACGATCCAGAGGTATTTCGCCAGCGAGAGTTGCCCCTGACCGAGAATCGCGTTGGCCGTGGTCAGGATCTCCTGCGGCCGGCGTACCGGCGCATCGGGGACGTACCGCTCGCTCGCGATCGCGAGCAGCAAGGGATGAACGCCCGCCGCGTCGACAGCGTGGACCGCCCGAACGCCGGGGATCACGCTCGGGATCACGGGCCCGGTCAGCTCGTGGATCAGGTCGCCGAACGAGGTGTCTTCCTGAGGCGGCCGTCCGACCGACGTGAATGGCCAGATCGCCCCATCGCGGTGGTAAACCCGATCGACCCGCAGGACGGGGAAATCGTGAGTCAGACTGTAATATCCGAGGTGGTCGCCAAAGGGACCCTCGGGCTTCCGACGATCGGGATCAACGGTCCCGCAGATCACGAAATCAGCTTCGGCGGGCATCGCGAGGCCCCCTTCGGGCGCAACCATCGCGACGCGTCGTCCGCCGAGCACTCCGGCAAAGGCCAGCTCGGGCAGGCCCTCGGGCAGCGGCATCACCGCGGCGACGGTCATCGCCGGTGGACCGCCAACGAAGACATTCACCCGGAGCGGCTCGCCGCGCCGGATCGCGGCGGCGTGGTGGACGCCGATCCCCCGATGAATCTGATAATGGAGGCCAATCTCGCGGTCCGGCTCGTAGGCGTTGCCGCCAAGCTGAACGCGGTACATCCCCAGGTTCGACTTCCCCAGCCCGGGTCGATCGGGGTCCTCGGTGTAGACCTGCGGGAGCGTGACGAACGGGCCGCCGTCCATCGGCCAGCACTGGATCGAAGGGAGGGCACCAATCCGGGTCCGATTCGCCAGAATCGGCCCCGATCCGACCCGTTTCGGCAAGAGCCGCAAGAGCGAGCGCGGGACGCCCCGGTACTTCCAGGGATTCCGCCCGAACGCGCCCGGATCGGCCTTCAGCTCGACCAGCCGGGCAACCGCGTCGAGCGTGTCGCGGAACAGAAAACGCGAGCGGTCGAGCGTCCCAAAGAGATTCCCCAGCACCGGGAACGCCGTCCCTTTGACCCTCCGAAACAGCAGCGCCGGCCCGTCCGCCTGATAAACCCGCCGCTGGATCGCCGCGACTTCGAGATACGGGTCGACTTCCGCGTCGATCGCCAGCAATTGCCCCGTCCGCTCGAGGTCGCGGACGCATTCCGACAGCGAACGATAACCCATCACGCCAGGCCCTCGGGATCCCGATCGAATACCGTGATCACTTTAGTCGATCGACCAGCCGATTCCAGGAGGAGACCGCCGAGGTCCCTGGGATTCGACGCAATTCGCGAGCTCGGAGGGCCCATGGTCCCGGCCGGCTCCGTCGGTTCGGTGGCGTTGGGCGGGAGGTGGGTTCCCTTCCCGAGGCGCCGATCCCCTGACAACCCCCGCCGCCCCGGATAGAATCGTGTCGACGAGTGCCGAGCGAACGAGACGATCCCGGGTCGAGGAGCCGACGATGCAAGGGGCGATGATGGACCTTCGATCGGACACGGTCACACGGCCGACACCGGCCATGCGACGGGCGATGGCCGAGGCGGAGGTCGGCGACGACGTCCTCGGCGACGACCCGACCATCCGGGCGCTCGAACTTCGGACCGCCGAGCTTCTGGGAAAGGAAGCCTCGATCTTCGTCCCTTCCGGGACGATGGCCAATCAGATCGCCATCGGGATTCAGACGCAGCCGGGTGACGAGGTCCTTTGCGGGGCCCGGTCGCACGTCTATGTCTGGGAGGGGGGCGGAATCGCCAGGCTCTCGGGCGCGACGGCGCGGCCCTTCGAGGGCGATGCGGGCCTGATCACCGTCGACGATCTCCGCGAGGCGATCCGTCCCGACGACCCGCATTACGTCCGTACCCGGCTCGTCTGCCTGGAGAACACCCACAACCGCGCCGGCGGTCGAATTCACCCGATTGAGGGGATCGCCGCCATCTCGCAGTGGGCGAGGGCCCACGAATTACGGATGCATCTCGACGGCGCCCGGCTCATGAACGCCGTGGTCGCTTCGGGTGTATCGGCGAGTGAGTGGGCGCATCACTTTGACACCGTCTCCCTCTGCTTCTCGAAGGGCCTCGGAGCGCCGGTTGGCTCTGCGCTGGCCGGATCGGCCGAGATGATCCGGCGAGCCCGGCGGCTTCGAAAGCTCTTCGGCGGGGGGATGAGGCAGGCCGGCATCCTGGCCGCCGCGGCGATTTATGCCCTGGAGAACCACGTCGAGCGACTCGCCGACGATCACGCAAACGCCCGGCGCATCGCCGAGGCGGTCGAGGATACCGAGGGCCTCTCGCTCGAATCGGGGCCGGTGGAGACGAATCTGATCTGGATCCGGGTCGACCCCTCCCTCGGGACGGCCGCGGAGGTCGCGGCCTATCTGCGATCGCACGGCGTCCTGGTGAGCGTCCTTGGCGCCCAGATCCTTCGGGCATGTACCCACCTCGACGTCTCGGAAGAACAGGCCGACCGGGCGGCCGACCTGATCCGGCGAATCGAGCCGGCGATGATCTCGGCGATGACCCTCGTCTATTGACCGACCCGATCGAAAGTGGCATCGGGAGGATGGAATGACCGGGCCGGCGGGCCGACCGATTCATTCCTGGCGACTGGAACCGACGAAGGCCCGGGACCTCCAGCGCGAGCTGGCCGGACGGGTAATCGCCGACCAGCCGCTCGGTCTCTATCAAACGGTCGGTGGTGCCGACGTCTCGTTCAATAAATTCAGTCCGATCCTCTTCGCCGCTGTCGTCGTCTTCCGGGCCGACACCCTGGAATTGATCGACCGGGCGGGCGTCGTGGCCGAGGCGGCGTTCCCGTACATCCCGGGCTTGCTGAGTTTCCGCGAGGCGCCTCCGGTGCTGGAAGCGTTCGCGAAGCTCTCGGTGAAGCCCGACATCCTGATCTGCGACGGCCAGGGGATCGCGCATCCGAGGCGGCTCGGGCTGGCCTCGCATCTTGGGATCTGGCTCGGCATCCCGACGATCGGGTGCGCGAAGTCGCACCTCTTCGGCGATTTCGACGAACCAGGCCCCACTCGCGGCCAGTGGTCGCCGATGACGGACGGAGAGGAAACGATCGGCGCCGTCCTCCGGACGCGAGACCGGGTCAAGCCGTTGTTCGTCTCACCGGGGCACCTCTGCGATCTCCCCGGCGCGATCGCCGCGGTACTCGCCGCAACCCCGCGCTACCGGCTCCCGGT
This sequence comes from Planctomycetales bacterium, assembly GCA_027451455.1. Classification (GTDB taxonomy): domain Bacteria; phylum Planctomycetota; class Planctomycetia; order Isosphaerales; family Isosphaeraceae; genus JAKAUH01. Next base: position 18,176 of record DAIDJI010000015.1, read on the forward strand.
GACGACCCGGGTGGCCCATGATTTCGTCAATGAGCTACGTCGACGCGGTGAGACATGAGGGTTTGTCAAGGACTGGCGATCGGGTTGGCTCTCGCTCCGAATCCAGAATCCGATTCCAGAGCTCGGTTATGCCCGAGGGGACTGGAAACCGGAGGGCCCCCGTGATAAAAAGAGTTCTCCGTCGAAGACCGCATCGCGGGTTTCGTGGACGGAATCCACTGGCCGAAGTGGCGGAATGGCAGACGCGCCGGACTCAAAATCCGGTGGGGTAACACCCGTGTGGGTTCAAGTCCCACCTTCGGTATTCCTGACTCACGTCGAATCATCGCCCGTGTACCAGGTGCCTCCTGGACCATTTTGGTACACCGGCGAGCATGCCAGGTGGAGGAGTCGCACGCCCGGAACCGAGGGCCGACCCTCCGCGAGAGCGGTCGGCCCCTCGTACGATCGGTCGGGATTCCTGGCTCCCGTCGCTCACGCGGGGCCGGAACAGGGCAGCGCCGATCAATGGCGGAAATGCCGGCGCCCGGTCAGGATCATCGCGAGGCCCTGCTCGTCACACGCCTGGATGGTCTCGTCATCGCGACGCGAGCCACCCGGCTGGATGATCGCCGTGACTCCGGCCGCCGCGGCCACATCCGGGCCGTCCCGGAACGGGAAAAACGCGTCGGACGCCAGTACGGCCCCGCGCGCCCGGTCGCCCGCCTTCTCCACCGCAATCCGGACCGAATCCAGTCGGCTCATCTGCCCAGCGCCCACACCGACAATCTGTCCCTCCTTCGCCAGCACGATCGCGTTCGACTTCACCGCCGCGCAGACCCGCCAGGCAAACGCCAGGTCCCGCCGCTCGGCTTCGGTCGGCGCTCGCTTCGTCGCGACGCTCCCCGAGGCCGGATCGGCCTCCACCCGGTCCCAGTCCTGAACGAGCAACCCGCCCTCAATTCGTCGCAGGTCGAACCCCGGCGCGGTCGCATCCTTCGGACCAATCGGAGCACCCAGATCGAGCAGCCGGACGCTATTCTTCCAGGTGGGCTTCGTGGTCAAGAGTCCGATCGCCTCGTCCTCGAAACCGGGCGCGAGGATCGCTTCGAGGAACCGGCCCGGAACACACATCCGCTCGGCCGTCGCGCGGTCCACCGGCCGGTTCAGCGCCACGATCCCGCCGAAAGCACTCACCGGATCCCCCTCATACGCCCGCTCGAATGCCGCCGCTGAATCGCTCGCCGTCGCCGCGCCGCAGGGATTGTTGTGCTTCAAGATGCAGGCGGCCGGTTCGGAAAACATTCGGATCAAACGCAAGGCGCTGTCGAGGTCGAGCAGGTTGTTGTACGAAAGCTCCTTGCCGTGTCGAACAGTCGCTGTCGCCAGGTTCGGACCACCCGGAGATCGCTCCACATAGAAGGCCGCCCGCTGGTCCGGATTCTCTCCGTATCGCAGCAAGGAGCGCCGCTCAAAC
>DAIDJI010000016.1 GCA_027451455.1 Planctomycetales bacterium
CGACCACATCCGGGACGAGGTCGCCGAGTCCTACGCCCGAACCCACGCCCGATACCAGCAGATTCTCGAGAATGAAGAAGCCGTCCGCGCGGGGGTGCAGGGCTTCGCCGAGGATCTTGAGCGGATCAAGCAGGCGGCCGGTCTTCCCATCGAGGTTTTGAATAACCTTCACCTCAAGGCACAGGCCGAATTCGACTATCTGGCCTCGATCGTCGATTACAACAAGGCCCAGTTTGAGCTGTATGTGGCGCTGGGGCAGCCGCCGGCGCAGTATCTCTCGCGGCCGGTTCCGGTGGAGGGCTTCCCGGCCGCCGATGCGACTCCGTTCCGCGCCGGCGACGCTCCCCGGGCGCCCGGCGAGGCCCCCGACCGGCTGATCCGTCCCGAGGGGCCCAATGCCGGTGTCTCCGCGTCGGTGCCGGGTCGATGAGCCGCGGATGCTGGCCCGCCCGGAATCGTCAGGTACCCGATCGATCGAGGAGGAGACCGACGGTATGACCCGCGAACGCCCAGGCCGACGGACCGGCCACGCCCGATCCCGACCCGCGCTCGCGCCGGCCTCGGCGGCGGTGCTCGCCCTCGCGGCGATCTCCACGGGATGCATGGTCCTGCCGTCTCCGTCGGGGATCGCCGGCTGGCCGACGACCGAGCCCGGATCGAGGACCTCGGCTTCCGATCCGGCTCCGGCCCAGACGATACCCGCGGCTCCGGTCGCGGCGACGACCGGCAGTCGGACCCGGATCACATCGGCCGTTCGTCCTGGGTCGTTATCATCGGATCCGTCGGTTTCCCGGGTTTCGATGGCTCAGCCGGCGCCCTCGACGCCTCCATCGGTCCCGGCGCTGCCGGGAGCCGCGGGCTCCTCGGGCGTTCGCCCGATCGGTGCCGCACCTGGCGAGGCGACCATATCGCCGGCCGTGGATATCCGGACGCCCTCGGTCCCGCCGACGGAAGAGTATCCGATTGATCTCGCCACTGCCTTGCGACTGGCCGAGCGCGACAATCCCGTGATCGGTGCCGTGCGCGCCCGGATCGGCGAGGCGCTGGCGAACCAGCTTCGCGCCCGGACGGAGCTGCTCCCGAGCCTCAACGCCGGTGTCGATTACGACGGGCACACCGGCAATGTGCAGCAGTCGAATGGCCATATTCTCAATCTTTCGCGACAGAGTGTCTACGTCGGCGGTGGTGCCTATGCGGTGGGGCCTGGCTCGCCGCTGATCCCGGCCGTCTTCATCAACGAGCCGATCGCCAACGCGCTATTCGACCCGCTCGCGGCTCATCAGCAGGTCGATGCAGCCGAGGCCAACGCCGCCGCGACGACCAACGCCGTGCTTCTGGAGGTCACTCAGTATTACCTCGACCTTCTCGGTGCCGGCGCCCGGTTGGAGGCCGACCGCCGCGGGGTGGTCGAGGCCGAGGAGTTGATGAAAATTGCCGAGCGGTACGCCCAGTCCGGCGAGGGCCGCACGTCCGACTTCCACCGAATCCAGGCCGAATGGCGGATCCGACGCGCCGAGGTCCGCCACGACGAGGAGGAAGTGGCCGTCGCCTCGGCCCGACTCTGCCGCCGCCTGCACCTCGATCCCTCGGTCCGCATTCGGCCGATCTCCGAGGCGCTGGAGGTCCTGGCGCTGGTCGATCTGGAGACGCCCACCGAGGAGCTGATCCAGGTGGGAATCGAGCGCCGGCCTGAGGTTCGCTCGTCGTCGGCGGAGGTCTCCGCGAGCGACATCCGGCTGAAGCAGGAGGTGGCCCGACCGTTCCTGCCGACCTTCTTCCTCGGCTTCAGCGGCGCGGGGTTTGGCGGCGGGAGCAACCTGAACACGCCCCTGGTGGGCAACTTCGCCGGCCGGACCGATTTTGACGTCGCCGCTTACTGGACGCTGCTCAACGGCGGCCTGGGCAACCTTCTGCTCCAGAAGCAGAATCGGGCGCGCGTCGGCGAGGCGGTCGCCCAGCGGGCCCGGACGATCGCACTGGTCCGGCAGGAGGTGGCCTCCGCGCTCGGCGACGCGAGGGCCCGTCTCGAACAGGTTGAGGTCGCGCGAGAGCGGTTCGAGATCGCCGCCCAGGGCTTCCGCCGCGACATCGAGCGCGCCCTCCAGGCCGACCCCAACAAGCCCGGCAACACCCCTCGGCCGATCGAAACCATCAACAGTTTGAAGCTACTGATTGTAGCGCGTCGGATGCTGGTGCGAACGGTTATCGATTACGACCAGGCCCAGTTCCGGCTCTTCGTGGCGATGGGATCGCCGCCGCCGCTGGAGCATCCGGTCGACCCCAGCCACGCGCCGGTGGCCATCCAGGCGCTGGCCTCGCCGGTGACCGGGACGCCGCCCGCGCTCCGGCCGTCCGGGATGCAGGGCGAAGGTCCAGGCGCCGGGACGAATCCGAACGACGTCCGGGGGGTGGTCGAGGCCGAGACCGACCTGACGCGAACGCTCGAACGCATGGCCCGCGAGGGTGCCGGCGCGGCGGCTGGTGGGCCGTTCGCGGCGCTCGCCGAGGCGCATCGTCAGTCGATGACTGCGCTGCTCGAATACGACCGGCTCCAGGCCGAGCTCTTCCGATCGATCACGCCCGGTTCCGGAGCCTCCAACCCATCGGACCAGGTCAACCGCCTGCTGAAGCTGGCCGAGGCGCACCGAAAGCTGATGCGGTCGAAGGTCGACTACGACGAAACGCTCTGGGGCCTGGTCCGAACGCTCGGCGCCGGGACAGCCGGCTCCTCTTCCCAGGCGATCGATGCCAGTAAAGCAAGTATCGCCTCAGGATCGATCGGCTTGGCGAAATGACGGGCGAAGCCGGCCTCGCGCGACTGTCGACGGACATCGGCCTCCGACTTGCCCGAGACGGCGACGAGGATCCGCAGTCGCGCGACAATCGCCTGGTTGCGGCACACCCGGCGCGCCAGCTCGTGGCCGTCGATTCCCGGTAGGTCAAGGTCCGAGAGGATCGCGCCGGGCTCGAACGTCGCCGCGATCGCCAGGGCCGATTCGCCATCGGCCGCGGTTCGGACCTCGTAGCCCTCGTGGGTGAGAATCAGGGCCAGTCCCTGGGCCGAGGACGGGTCATCGTCCACGACCAGAACCCGACGGACCGCCAGGCACGCGGGAGCGGGCCGGTCGGGGGAGGATGGATCCACAGGTCACCTCCGTGCGTTTTCCGCGACGCCCCACGATCAACGGGGAGCCATTTCCTGCCGATGGGCCGCGGCCCAGTACCAGGCCAGCGGTATGAATACCTACTTGTACGCGGAGTTCGGGCCCGTCCGCAAGGGCCCGGCGGCAGATTCCCCGATTCGCGGTATCAGGTCGTCTTCGACTATCGAGAAATGAACAGGTCGATCACGATGGCGAGGCCCAGCGCGACCATCCCGGCGCCGATGAAAAGGTCGGGGGTCCACTCGCCGTGTCGGAAGGGCTCGCCACGATCGGCGCGTCGCATCAGGCGGAAGTGGTGGATCGTGGCGATCACGTTGATCGCGACGCCGAACACGGCGAGCGCCAGGCCAATCCACATCGGAAGCCGGGGCGCCGAGTCCGGAAGGCCCTCGCCAAGCTCGTTCTTCCACAAAAAGACGTGGAACCGGGCGATCACGAACCCGAGGCTCATCGTCCCCAGGCCAGTCCGGATGTAGGCGACGAACGTACGCTGGGCCGCCATCCGCATCTGGGCGTCAAACGGCTCGGCACGCGAGGGAGTTTCGTCGGCCATCGCGTGCGCTCCCGTGGAGGCTACTTCTCGCCTCGGGCGGTCGAGAGGCCGCGATCCTTCCGGTAATCCCGGAGCGATTCCAGCTCGGCCTGAACGTCGGCACGTCGGGAAAACAGCTCGCCGAGGGCCTCGTGAATCCGGTGCTGGTCGCCGTTGGCGACGGAGTTCGCCAGCACGTTGTCGATCTCGGTTTCGATCTGGGTGAGCTTCGCGTCGTACGCCTTCTCCATTCCGTCGAGGTATCGGGCGGCAAGCTGTTCGCGATTCGGGAGCTTCATGGCCGGGGTCTCCTGGATGGATGAACAACAACAAAAATCGGTGGGATCGCCCTATCTCCCCGGCAATTCCGGCGCCGTTGCGGCGGGATCATCCGCCCCGGTCGCGGTTGCGGTCGCGCTGGTTCGGATCGTGGTCGTCGTCGGGGCCCTGATCCTCGTCGGGACCCCCCTCACCGCCCTCGCCGCCGCCCTGTTCGTCGAGCTGACGCTCGGCCTCCTCGGGGTCGCGGGGTTCGGACGGGTTGCCTCGAATCATCAGCGCGTAGAGCGCAGGGACGACGAAGAGCGTGGCGGGCTCGCCGGCGATCAGGCCGCCCAGGATGGCCCGGCCCAGAGGCGCGTTCGACTCGCTCCCCTTCTCCAGGGCGAGCGCTGTCGGGATCATCGCGAAGAAGGCGGCCAGGGCGGTCATCGTCACTGGCCGGACCCGCATCTCGGCCGCCTTCCGGATCGCCTGCACGGGCGAGAGACCCTCGCTCTTGCGCAGTTCCTGGGCCACATCCGTCATCAAGACAGTGTTCGCCACCTTGATCCCGACGCTGAAGATGATCCCCAGCAACGACTGGACATTGAGCGAGGTCCCCGTCAGCCAGAGCGCCGGCCAGACGCCGACGAGGATCAGCGGAACCGCGATCAGGACGCAGAGCGGGACCATGAACGACTTGTCGAGCGCTACCATCATAAAATAAATGATGATAACAGCGAGGGTCAGGCCGATGCCGAGGTTGCGGAACATCTGGTTCATTCGGGCGTACTCGCCGGAGAGCTCGATGGTGGTCCCTGCGAGGGTTTTCTTGTCGCTCGAGTCGGGGTCGAAGGCGTTCCAGATGGTCCCCTGGCTGCTGGTGTTTTTCGATTTGTCGGGGAGGCGGCCGAAATGGCCGTCGATGGCGTCGTAGATGTCGGCGGCGACGTGTCCGAGGTCCCGCCCCTTGAGCGTCACGCCGACGTTGAGGTCCATCGTCGGCTGGATATCCTGGTGGGTGATCTCGGTCGGGATCTGCTCGCGGGTGACCTGGACCAGGCTGCTCAGGAGGACCGGCGCCGGGTTCTGGTGGTCCTCGTCGCGCTCGAGGCCGCGGACGATCGCCGCCTGCTCGGGCGCCTCGATTCGGCGGTCGACCCGGTGCTGGTTGATCCCGGTGACCGGGACGTCGAGCAGCGTCTGGAGCGACTCGACCTTGTCCTGCGGAAACTGGACTCCGACGAAATACTGATTGCCGTTGTTCTCATCGATCCAGAAATTTGTCTTGTTATACTGGATGCTTGAATTGAACGCCGAGATCACGGCACGCATGACCTCCGACTGGGTCAATCCGAGGTCGGCCGCCTTGGCCCGGTCGACGGCGATCGTGTACTGCGGGTAGTCGAGCCGCTGGATGATCCGGCAGTCCACCACGCCGTCGATGTTGGCGACCACTCGACGGATCGCGTCGGCGATTCGGTGCGCCGCCTCCTGACGCTTCCCCTTGACCCGAATGTTGATTGGGGTGGTCTTCCCCTCGTTGAGTGCCCCGTGGATCATCCCGCCGGCGTTGAAGGCGAAATCCAGGTCGTGGAATCGCTCCTCCCCGGCGAACGCCTTGCGAAGCTCGTCGGCGTATTCGTACGAGCCCTTCGACCGCTCCTCGGTGAGCTGCACGCGAACGATGCTGTCCATCTTGCCCGCGTTCTGGGTGTACGCGCTGGACCAGTCGGGCGTCACGCCGATCTCGGAGACGATCAGCTTGATGTCCTGGGGGGGAATTTGCTCGCGGAGGAACGCTTCGACCTCGGCGATCCGGTCGTTGGTCACCCGAAGTCGGGTTCCGCTCGGCGCCCGAACGTAGATCTCGAAGGATCCCGAGTCGGCCATCGGGAAGAACTCGCGACGAAGCGGCAGCGTCAGGAACAGCAGCACCAGCCCCAGCGCCGAATAGGCGACGATGACGGTCAGCCAGCGGTGATTGAGCACGCGGTCGAGCAGCTTGCCGTACTCACGGATCCAGGCGTCGATGAACCCTTGCCACTTCTCGAACGCCCGGCCGACGAGCCCTCGCCTCGGCTCCCGGTGCCTTTCTGATTCCTGCTTCCTCGGCTTGAGCCACGACGCGGCGCAGGTCGGGATCAGGGTCCGCGAGAGGATGTAGGCGGTCGTCATCGAGAAGGCGACCGAGAGGGTCATCGGCGCGAAGAGAAACGAGGTCATGCCCGGCATGACGGCCAGCGGGGTGAGAACCAGCAGCGTGCTGAGGCTGGAGACCAGCTCCGGCAGGGCGACCTCGCTGGCCCCCTTCAGCGCCGCGACGTCCGGCGGCAAACTCTGCTCAAGGTGGCGATCGGTGTTCTCCAGGCAGATGATCGCGCTATCGACCATCGGACCAATCGCCAGGGCGAGGCCGGAGAGCGTCATCACGTTGATGGTCTGGCCCGACAGGTTCAAAAAGATCATCGCCGAGAGGACCGAAAGCGGGATCGTCATCACGGCGATGGCGGTCATCCGCCACTGGCCGAGGAACAACAAAATCGTGAGCGAGCAGAGGCCAGCACCCAGCATCCCCTCGGTCGCGAGGCTCTTGATCGACTGGCGGACGAAGACCGATTGGTCCATGATCAGATCGAGCTTGACCGGGTGGCTGAGCTGGCTTTCGATGTCGGGGAGCTTGGCCCGCAGCTCGTCGATGACCCGGAGCGTGCTGGCTCCCTTCTGCCTCATGACCGGGATATACACCTGCTTGCGGCCATCGACCCGGACGATGGTGGTCTGGATCATCGCGTCGTCGGTCGGCTCGGCAACGTCGCCGAGAAAGGCGCGGTTGCCGTGCTCAGTCCTCAGCGGGATCTCGCCCATCTTGGGGACTTCCTTGAACAGTGCGTTACTGTTCAGGAAGTAGTCGCGGTCGCCGACGATCAACTCGCCGGTGGGGAGGAAGATGTTGCTCAACTCGACGGCCCGCATCACATCGACCGGCGAGAGGTTGCGCGCCTGCATTCTGTGCCGGTCGAGGTAGAGCTGGATGGCGCGGATCTTGCCGCCGAAGACGACCGGTGAGACGGCGCCCCGGATGGTCATGATTCGGTTGCGGACCTCGTACCGGCCGATGTCGTAGAGGGTCTTCTCGTCGGCGTCGGGGCTATTGAGCGCCACGAGACAGGCGGGGGTGGTGCTGGTCGGGTCGAAGGCCATCGCGACGGGCGGCAGGGTGCCCGGCGGCATGTATTGCAAGACCGACTGGGCCCACGAGAGAACCGAGGCCAGCGCCTCGCCCTCGGAGACCTCGGGCTGGAAGTAGTTCCGGACGACGCTGGCTCCGAGGATCGACCGCGACTCCTGCCGGCTGAGCCCGGCGGCTATATCGGTCCACCGTTCCATCCGGTTGGTGATGTCCATCTCAACGTCGCGCGGAGGCATCCCGCTGTAGAACGTCAGCACCTGCACGGCCGGGCTCTTGAACGACGGCAGGATGTCGATCGGAATCAGGTACGTCGAGATCACACCGATGAGCAGGATCGTCAGCGCGAAGACGGTCACCGCCCACGGGTTCATCATCGAGGCCCGGATCAGCCCTCTCATGCTCCACCCCTTCGCCGTCGGTCGATCGGGACAACGATCGGTCCCCCGACCGATTTCGCGACCGGGGGCATGGCCGTGGAGTCAGCAAATCGCGGGCCGGAATGGCGAGGCGATCGCCGACGGGGAAGGTATCGGGCTTCTCGATCGTATTACGGAGTACTACAATTTATCCCGGAACATTCAGGGCGATCGATCACCACGAAGGAGGTCAACCGGATCATGGTCGATCCGTCTCGACTTCTGCGGTTCGTCCACTTTCCGACGTTCCTCCGAGACTGGAAGCGGCTCGATCTTGATGACGACGCCCTGCGCGTGCTGGAGAGCGAACTGATGGAAGCCCCCGAAAGGGGACCAGTCATTGAGGGCACAGGAGGCTTGCGCAAGCTGCGTTTCGTCCCGCCGGGCGAGAGTCGAGGCAAGCGCGGAGCCTACCGAGTGTGCTATGCCTACTTCCAGGCGTTCGGAACAGTGGCCCTTTTCGTGGCCTTCGGTAAGGGAGAACGAAGCGATATGACCGCTGCCCAGGTCCGCGCGACGGCCACCGCTTTGAAGAGGTTCGAGACAGAGCTAAGTCGCCGGGTGGGACGGCAATCGGAGGGTGAGCGATGAAAGCACAAGCACGCGACCAGGATCGGAAGAGGGTCAAGGGGCGATCGTCGGCCGGATCAAGGATTGTGGCGGCGATCGAGGAGGCCACCGAATTACTACGGACGGAGGGACTTCAGGGGGGTCGGCTGGTGGTACGCACCTATCGCCTCCCGCCCGCTCCTCGCGCCTATCGACCGGATGACGTCAAACGGGTCCGTGGGCTTCTGGGTGCAAGCCAGGCCGTTCTGGCAGGATTCCTTGGCGTGAACGTGAACACGGTCCGATCCTGGGAGCAGGGGAGGCGCCCGCCGCAGCCGATCGCCCGCCGCTTCCTCTCCGAGATCGAGGCCGATCCCGCCTATTGGCGAAGGCGGGTCGGCGAGCTGACGGCTCCGTCCCTGGCCTCGGATTGATCGAGATCCCGCGACATGCCGAATGCGGCGGGCACGCCAGTTGCTACGTTTGGGAGCCGGCCGACCCCGCGGCCCACGCCGTGAAGGTGTGAGGCGGGAATCGGCGCGCGGCGTCGTCGCTCGACGTCCGGTCTGCGGAGGCCCCAGACGTGTCCACTCCCACGGCGGAATCCGGGCGGCGAACCTCAGAAGACGATCGGTACGAACCAGAGACCGAGACCTCCGGCGGGTCGTCGTGGAGCTGGTCAACGATTGCCTTGATGGTCGCCGGTGGTGCCATTTTGATCCTGGGGGCGCTCTGGTGGGCCGACCGCAACCGGAGCACCGTCTCCGATCAGGGCAAGAGCCGAGGCGCCGCTGGGAAGTCGCAGGAGGACGAGTCTCAGAACAAGGCAGCGCTCCGGGTCAAGGTGGTCCACCCCCAGCAAGGGGGAATGACCCGGACCACCACCATGCCCGGAACGCTCCACGCCTTCCAGTACGCCGACCTCTTCGCCAAGGCGTCGGGATATCTGCGGGCGCAGGTGGTCGACATCGGCGACACGGTCGAGAAGGGGCAGTTGCTCGCCGAGGTTTACGACCCCGAACGGCAACAGCAGGTCCAGCTCGCCGCGGCCGAGGTGGAACGGTGGAAGGCCGCGATCGCCCAGGCCGAGGCCCGCAAGACGGCCGCCGAGGCCGCCGTCTCCGCCTCCGAGGCCGAGATCGCCGTCAACCAGGCCGAGGTCAGCCGGTCCGAGGCCCTCCGCCGATTCCGCGAGAAGGAGTATCTCCGCTACATCGAGCTCGCCCGCCACCAGGCCGTCGACCAGCGCGTCGCCGATGAACGCGAGGAGGAATTCGAATCGACCAAGGCCGCCGAGGAGCGCGCCCATGCCGCGGTCAAGGCCGCCAAGGCCGACCTCGCCAAGGCCATCGCCCAGGTGATCTCCGCCGAGGCCGACATCCGCCGCGAACGCGCCGAGCTTCGCGTGGCGCAGGAACGGCTGACCCAGACTCAGATCCTTGCCAATTACACCCGGATCACCTCACCCTATTCCGGCGTGGTCACCCAGCGAAACTTCCACGACGGCGACTTCATCCGCGAGGCGACCCACGGCGACGTCCTCCCGATCCTCCAGGTGGCGCGCACTGACCTGATCCGCTGCATCGTCTACATCCCCGACCGCGACACCCCCCTACTCGACCGCGGCGATCCGGCCGTCGTCCGGATCGATGCGCTCGGCGGCGAGGAGTTCAAGGGGGTCGTCACCCGCTTCTCGGGGTACGAACTGCCGACCAACCGGACCATGCGGACCGAGGTCGACCTCCCCAACTCGTCCGGCCGGCTCCGGATCGGAATGTATGGTGCCGTCTCGATCCTGCTCGAGCCGCCCTCGAACTTCCTCACCATCCCCTCGAAGGCGCTCAAGGAATTGCAGGGGAGCAGCGGAAGCGTCTACGTGGTCGAGGACCAGCACGCCCGACTCCGTCCGATCCAGATCGGCCGCGACGACGGGATCCGGTGCGAGGTGCAGTCGGGGCTCTCGACCGACGACCAGGTGATCGTCCAGTACACCGGTTCGATGGAGGACGGCGAGCCGGTCGTCGCCGAGCCGACCGGCGACGTCGACGGCCAGGGACCCGGAAGCCGGGCCAGCGGCGGCGGGCGCGGAGCCCAGCGCGAGGAATCGAGCGGCAAGAAATCCTGAACACCCCGGAGGCGTCGCGATGGACGATCCGAGGCCGACCGAGGAACCGCCCGACTTCGGCCAGGATCTCGCCTTCCAGCGCAGGGAGTGGCGGGCCGAGCGAATCGGATGGCTCGCCATCGCCGGACTGATCCTCGCGGCGATGCTCGGCCTGCTCGGCGACGGTCCGCTCAGCTCGACCTCGGCCGACTCGCACGACGGCTCGATCCACCTGATCTATCAGCGATTCGGCCGGGTCACAGCGACGCAGGCCCTGCGCATCCGGTTCCATCCGGTCGCGGATGCCGACCGTCGCTATCGCGTCTGGATCTCGGGCGCCTATCGCGACGCCAACCGCGTCCGCGAGGTCAGCCCGACTCCCGAGCACGTCGAGGACGACCGCGGCCGGGTCGTCTATGTTTTCCGGGCGCTCCAGATCGAGCGATCCACCGAGGTGACGTTCTACGTCCAGCCGAGGGCGGCCGGTCTCTGTCCGGGATGGATCGGCCTGGTCGGCGGCGATTCGGTCGCGTTCCGGCAGTTCATCTACCCGTGAGACGAGGGCCGGACGATGTCCTCGGTGATCCACGCCGCCGCCGTTTATCTGCTGTTCTGGGTCTCGCTGCGCATCGCCGGGCGCAGGACCCTCTCGCAGATGACGAACTTCGACCTGATCCTGCTTCTCTTCATCAGCGAGTCGGCCCAGACGAGCATGATGGGGAGCGACAACTCGCTGACGAACACCCTGCTCGTGATCGCGACGCTGATCGGGATCAACGTGTCAACATCATTGATCCAGCGGCGATGGCCGGGACTGGGTCGGTATTTCGACGGGCTCCCGCTGGTGATCGTCGCCGATGGCCGACCGTTTTCCGAGCGGATGCAAATGGCCCGCGTCGACGAGGCGGCCGTGCTGGCCGCCGCTCGAAATGGACCGGGATTGGAGCGAATGGACCAGATCAAGTACGCGGTCCTTGAGCGCAACGGCGTGATTAGCATCATCCCGCGGGAAAATTCCGAACGCTCGAATCAATCAGGACCGTCCTCGATCTGATATCCTGGATCGTGGTCGATCCGGGGACAGCGAGGAGCTCGCCATGCGAAGGTTCCGGTTCTCGATCGCGGGACTGATGGGGATCGTGCTGATCGCGGCGGTCGGACTGGCGGGGTTGCGGAATGCCTCGCCGCTCTGGGCCGGGACTCTGCTGATGCTGACCTGCGCCGCCCTCGCCCTGGCGGTCGTCGGGGCGATTTACTGCCGAGGCCCGAGGCAGGCGTGGTGGCTCGGCTTCGCGATCTTCGGCTGGGGCTATCTGGCGCTCTTGAAAGGTTGCTCCGATCCGTCGGTGGCGCTCCACCCGCTGAGTGTCCTGCTGGAGATCTTCGGCGACCGGGTGATCCTGCCGCCTCCGCGGATTATAGGCGGAAGCGTGGGAGGCTCCGGCCTCGGCGGCGCGTTCGGCGGGCCGATCGCACCGCCTCCGCTGGTCGATCGGGCGTTCGCGATCGTCGCACAATGCCTCTGGACCCTCGCGATCGCAATGGCCGGCAGCATCCTCGCGCGGATCGTCTTCGCCTCGGCGCGAACCGATCGCGCGGAGGAAACACCCCAGGCGCCACCGCCGAGGATCCCCTGGGCCCGCCCGATCGCGATCGGCCTGACCGCGACGACCGTGATCATCGGAATCGCCGCGATCCGATCGAAGGACTACGCCCCGGAGCTGGCCGGGATGACGTTCTCGCTGACGTGCCTGCTCGTCGGCCTGGCGGTCCTCGGGGCGGTCGTCGGGAGGGGTCGGCGAGCCGCCTGGACGGGCGCAGCGCTCTTCGGGGTGGTCTATCTGGCGATGGTTTTCAGCCGGACCGCTGACCGCGCTCCGCGCCCGTATCTCGCCACCGACGCGATCCTCAACGTCCTCCGCCCGAGGCTCTCGCCGGCCGCCGGCCGCCTCCGGGCGAACACCCTCCGCATCCGCGAGGAACTGGAGAAACCCCTCTCGATGCCGTTCGAAACCCCGACGCCGATGGAAGATATTTTGAAATATGTCCAGCAATCGAGCCGTTTTGAAGGCCGGCCCTCCATCCCCATTTATGTGGACCCGATCGGGTTGCAGGCGGCCGAGGTATCGATGGCCATGACCGTGCAGATCAACCTGGAGGGTGTCCCGCTTCGCGAGACCCTGCGGCTGGCCCTGAAGCAGCTCAGGCTCAAGTACCAGGTCCGTGACGGTTACCTGCGGATCACCTGGGAGGGCGAGCAACTGGTGTCGGACCTCGACGACCCGGCCCAGCTCGATGCCTGGATCCTCGACCGAAATGATCCCGCGAGCAAGCTCCTCTCGTCGGCCATCGACGATCCGACCCAGCTCGACGACCCGTTCGTGATCGTCGGCCATTGCCTGGCGGCGGTCCTCGCGGCCGGGCTGGGGGCGATCGCGGGGCCGATTGTCGCGGGGCGTCGTGCGGGGCAGGTCTCGACCGCCGGCTGAATCCGAGGGGCGAAGTCATGCGACGACCGCGATTCACGATCGCCCGGATGATGGGGATGGTTCTGATCGCGGCGGTCGGGGCCGTGCTCTACCGGGCGCCGATCTCGTGCCAGGCGGGTCTGATCTTCCTGGCGACGACCGCCGCCCTCGCGCTGGCGGTCGTCGCGGCGATCGAGCGAAGAGGGGCGCGCCAGGCGTGGTGGCTGGGGTTCGCCGTCTTCGGATGGGGCCACCTGGCCTCGGCGATCCTGGCGATCCGGCCGATGCCGGGTCCCTGGACGGCGACGGCGCGACGGCTCTTCCAACTTCGGCTGGACCTCGCCCCCTTGACGTCCATCCGCCCACCAGGTTCCTGGCCGGAACATGCGCATGTGTCGATTCAGATCGCCCATGCGCTCTGGACGCTCGCAGCCGCCTGCGCGGGCGGGGCGATCGCCTGGCTGGTCTTCGCGAGGCGGCCCGATCCCTCCGACGATCCCGACCCGACGCCGATGGGCCGCCTCCGGATTCGCATCCCGGACCTGATCCTGCCGGCGCTCATCCTGGCCTGCGGAGTCGTGGCGATCCGATCGGGTCCGGACGGCGACGCCTGGGCCGGCGCGACGTTCTGGCTCACCGGCATCCTGGTCGGGCTGGCTGGGCTCCGGGCGATCCTCGGGGATGGTCCCCGGCGACGGGCCGTGCTCGCGGCGGCGCTGTTTGGGGCCGTGTATCTGCTGCTCGTCTTCGGCCGTGGACCGTATCAGGCGATCAACTCGACCGCGAGACCCGCCCGATCGTTCTATCAGCCGATGCCGACCAGCTTCCTTCTGAACGACCTCCGGCCGTGGGCCGTCGGGATGGTCGGGAGGCGCCCCAGCCGAGAAGCCCTCGCCACCCGGGCGCTCGATCGGCCGACGGGAAGCGAGATCCCCCCGTCCGGGCTGCTCGTGGACATCCTGAAGGCGATTCACGAATCGACCGTCGCCCCCGACGGCCCCGGCCTCCCGATTTACCTCGACCCGATCGGGTTGCAGGAGGCCGAGCGGACGCCGAAATCCACGATCGAGATCGACCTGATGGGCGTCCCGCTCCGGACGACGCTCCGGCTGGCGCTCGAGCAGCTCGGCCTGCGATACGGGGTCTCCGGCGGATGCCTCCGGGTGACTTCCAGCGGCTCGGACACCGATCCCCAGGCCCAGGACCCCGGGGGCAATGTGGTCGTCTATTCCGAGCGATGGAACAGCCCCGGCGGAGGCAAACTCGAGGCCGACGCCGAGGACGCCTACCTGATCGCCGGCCATTGCCTGCTGACCGTGCTGGCGATGGCCCTCGGCGCGTTCGCGGCGCCGAGGGTCGCGGGGGCTGCGGAAGGCCGGGCTAGCGGATAGAACGAAGAGAAGAAACACGAAAAGCACGAAGACATAAGAATCCAGGATTTCACGCAGAGACGCAGAGATCCGCAGAGGCGCAGAGAAGAGAAGCCGAATTCCCCACGTTTCCTCCGGCGCAGGCAGGCAGGACAGCGAGGAGTCGGGCAAACCAGACCGCCAGGTCTCGTCCTGATCGCCTTCTCATGTCCTGTCTTCTCTGCGTCTCTGCGGATCTCTGCGTCTCTGCGTGAAACGGTTCGGAGGCGACCCTGTCCTTTTCATGAATTTCGTGTTCCTAATCTTCCGTCTACCCGGTCGCCGCGTTATCAATAGGCTCCTGGATGAGGAACGACCATGCGAAGATTCCGCGTCTCGATCTCGGGGATGATGTGGGTGGTGGCGGCCTCGGCACTGGGGATCGCGGCGCTCCGGGATGCCTCGGGTTTCTCGCTCGGGCTGGTCTTCCTGCTGACGCGCGCGTTCCTCGGCCTGGCGATCGTCTGGGCGATCTACCGGCGAGGTGCCGACCGCGCCTGGTGGCTGGGCTTCGCCCTCTTCGGCTGGGGGTATGAGTTGCTGGTCCCGCCGACGTCGAGGTACTCGTCCCCGCACATGCCGGCGGCTTCGGCTTTGATCGGCCTCAAGCCGCTCTTCGGGCAGCCCGCGGATCTCGATCCGCCCCTCTTCGATGCGACGCCGGGGCGGAGTCTCGGGGATTATGCTTATCTGCGGATCGGCGACGACCTGATGGCGATGATGACCGCCCTGCTGGGCGCCGTGCTGGCGCGGCGGGCGTTCGAGCGGTCGTCGACCGGATCGGAGCCCGAGCCCTCACCGAAACCGGAGCCGGCTGCCCGCGTTCGATGGGCCCTCCCGACGGCCGCCATCGGAGCCGGACTGGTGACGACGACCGCCCTCCTGGCGATGCGATCGACCGGGCCGTCCGACGTCTGGGCCGGGCTGGCGTTCCTGCTGGTCTTCGGGCTGCTCGGACTGGCCGCGATGGGGGCGTTCCAGGCGCGGGGAAGGTTACGGCGGACGTGCGCGAGCGCCGCGATTTTCGGGGGCGGATACCTGCTGCTGGTCTTCTCGCAGAGCCCGTATCGGCCAATGCCGTCGGGGCAGTTCCTGCACGCGTTCCGCGTCTGGATTCCTGCGACCGCCGGCCCGACCGCCTCGGCCAGCGCCCGAATCCTCGACGAACTGGAGCGGCCAATCTCGATGGAGTTCCCGAGGGAGACGCCGCTCTCGGAGGTGGTGGCGTACCTCAGGAAATCCACGAGCACGCCGGACAACCCCGGCATCCCGATCTATGTCGATCCCATCGGCCTCCAGGTGGCCGATCAACCGCCCGACCCGAAGATCACGATCGAACTGCGGGGCGTCCCGCTGAAGGTGGCCCTGCGGGCCGCGCTTGAGCCGATCGATATGGTGTACATCGTCCAGGACGGCGTGCTCTGGATCACCTCATTCGACTTGGGGTACTCCCCCTTCGACGAAGCGTCGATGCAGGACAATGCGCACCAGGGCCTTCACCGAAGGGCGAATCTCGCGCTCACGCCCGATCTGGAGGACCCGTACCTGATCGCCGGCCATTGCCTGCTGGCGATGCTGGCGATGGGCCTGGGCACGGCGGCGGGCTGGATTCCTTCCGGGGCGACTGGACCGAATCCGGAGGTCCGTCCATGAGCGTCGAACCGATGCGGAGATACCGCGATTCGATCGTAGGGCTGATGGGCGTTGTGCTCGTCTCGGCGGTGGGGATCGCGGCGCTCCGGCATTCGACGGTGGCCTGGGTCGGCGCGATCGACCTGCTGACGCGCGCGATCCTCGGCCTGGCGGTCGTGAAGGCGATCTACGTCCGAGGTCCCGCCCGCGCCGGCTGGCTCGGCTTCGCGGTCTTCGGCTGGGGTTTTCTGGGCCTGGTCATGCCCCGGATGCAGGAAGACGACTCGCCACTACCGTACCTGCCGACGAGGATACTCCTCGCAGCCGAGCCGCTCCTGGGCCGTCACCCGGGCTTCGACCGGCGCGACTTCGTTTTCGAGCGATTCTTCACGGGGGACTTCCGCGATGTTCTCTACGACGACTATATTTATCTGAGGATCGGCTACGACCTGATGTCGATGGTGGTCGCGCTGGTGGGCGGGATGCTGGCGAGGCTCGCGTTCGCGCGATCGCCGGGCGAAACAGGCCCCGGGCCGACGTTGTCACCAGCCTGCGCCGGGTGGGTCCGCGCGACTTTCGCCGCGTGGGCGGCGCTGGTCCCAATAACGGCGACGATCGCGCTCCGATCGACCTGGCGGGCCGGCTTCTGGGCCGGGCTGACGTTCCTGCTGACGTCCGGCCTGCTCGGCCTGGCCGGGCTGGCGGCGATCCATCTTCGGGGACGTCGACGAGGGCCTTGCGTGGGCGCCGCGATGTTCGGCGGCGGCTATTTGGTCCTGGTCTTCACGCCCAGTCCATACCTGCCAATGCCGACTGGCCTGCTCCTCCAGTCGCTCCGCTCCCGGTTCCCTGCCCTCGCCGGCCCGACCGCCGCGTCGAATGCCCGGATCATCGAGGAGCTGGAGCGACCGATTCCAATGGAGTTCCCGCGGAAGACGCCGCTCTCGGCGGTGCTGGCCTATCTCAAGAAGTCCACAAGCCCCCCGAACGGGCCCGGCATCCCGATCTACCTCGACCCGGTTGGGTTGGCGGAGGCCGAGCGGACTCCTGACTCGACGATCGCGATCGAACTGCGGGGCGTCCCGCTGAAGGTCTCGCTGGCGATCGCCCTGGGGCAGGTCGGTATGGGTTACATCGTCGAGGACGGCATGCTGCGGATCACGTCGGCAGAAAGCATGCACGACCAGGAGGCGCCCTTCTACTCCATCGGACCGCGATCCCGGGATCACCGGTCGTTCGGCCAGCGCGAGGCGAGGCTCGCGCTCACGTCCGACCTGGCCGACCCCTACCTGATCGTCGGCCATTGCCTGCTGGCGATGCTCCTGGCGGGCCTCGGCGCGATCGCGTCGCCGAGGATCGCCGGGGCCGTGGCCCACCGCCCCAATGCGTAAGATGGAGAAAGGGAACACAAAAACCACGAAAAGTACGAAAAAGGAGAAACCCGTTGGAGGCCGCTCGTTGGGCGATTCGAGGGCGTCGGCGAGGGCCGTGCGAGTTCAGGGCCCGATCGGTCCGCCCCGTATTCCCGTCTTCTTCCGTGGCCTTCGTGATTTTCGTGTTCCCTCTCCTTCGAGGGTCGGGGATCACTCCGGGAAGTGGTAGAGCGTGTAATCGACGGCGCCGAGCCGCTCGACCGGCAGGGCGAGCCGGCCGAGCAGGTGGAGCGCCCGGCCCTCAGGATCGTCGTCGGGTGCGTCGGCCTCTTCGGGCAAGGGCTCGCCCGCGTCCTCGATCATTTCGCCCGACTGGACGAGCCATCGTCGCCTCAGGACGCCGTCGACGAACCATTCGAAGCCGGCGGTTCCCGAGGCTCCTTCAAGGAGGAGGGTCATCGCCGCTCCCCCGCGCGAGAGCTCGGCCAGGGCGATGGGATCGGCGACCACCATCGGACCCCAGATCGAGGCCCAGCCATCGACCTTCGCCGCCGCGGCGCCGAGGCCGCCTTCCAGGTCGTCGATGGCCATCAGCGACGTCGCCGAGTCGAAGTCGATCGGCCGGTCCTCGGTCGCGCCCGGGAACCCCAGCCGGCCGAGCAGGAACGGGAATCCCGGCAGGTCGTCGGACCGGATCAGGATCGCGCCAGTATGCCAGGACATTGTGAAGAGACCTCCCGGGCCGTCGACCTCGCCGCGCCGCGTCGCGCCGGCATCCGGCGACGTCGGGCGTCAGCATACCCGACACATCGACGAGCGGGAACGCGCTACCGGAAAGGCTGGAGTTTGCCGAGTCGGGGATCGGACGGATAGGATAGATCCGGGGTTCATCCCGATCGAAAACCGGCAAGCTGTGGAATCGAATCTTCCCGACTACTCCGGGAGGTGGATAGATGGCGGAGAACGAGAGAACGGGCCTCGATGAGGTGTTGAAGAAACTGCCCCCGGAGGATGCGGGGATTATCGTGAAGTATGTGGTCGACGCCATGAACGATACCCGGAGCACATTAAAACATTGTCTGCCCGAGATCGTTGACACCACGCTTCAGCGTTTCGGCATTTCGGGTTCCGTAAAGAGGGAACTCGGGGAGATCGCCACCGAGACCGGCGAAGGCTTCGAGGATGTGCTATTAAAGGCCCTGGTACTTTATAAAGCCGCCGTAGAGGCAACCCATAAAGGTCAACGTCTCGTTATTGTCGATGATGAATATCAATTGATTCGAGAAATCACGGATGTCACCAGCCCTGTCAACGAACCCCTGGCGAGCACTGGCGTTGGGAGGTAGCGAGAGAATCCGCGATGACGACGAACGAATCGGAGGATAGGGACGAGGCCAAGGCTGCCAGGGTGATCCGCAAGGGGCCGAAACTTGAGGAGCCTTTGAGGCTCACCGAGGATGCCCTTGAGACCCGGCGCAGGCCGCCGTCAGCCACCGAACGCTACGAAGCTCGCGTGGATAGCCATCTCGCTGAACTGATTCGAGACAAACAGAGCCTCCAGGAGGAGGTCCATCACCTCCGCGAGGATCTGCGATGGATCGAGGATCGGGGTGCCTGGCAACGTGAGGAGTTGGCCCGGCTCCGGACTTCCTATGCTCTGGCGATCGGGTTCAGTTGGATGTCGTTCGCGCTGATCGCGATCGGCGGTGTCGTCGTCAGCTTCGCGACCTTCTTGCATCCCGCCTCACAAATGACGATTGCGACCGCCGCACTGGTCGGCCTCTTCATCGGCGTGGGCGTCCAGGGCTACAACTCCTGGATGGGGACCCGCCTCGATATCGGCAAATCCCAGCCGCCCGCGACCGAGACGAGACCGCACCCGAATCCCCCGCCGTCCCGCTGACTCGACCGCTCCGCGCCGGCGGGACGATTCGGGTATGATGGGGTTGGGCGTCCGAAGTCGGCACCCGCACCCTCGTTCCCCGGGAGACGCGATCATGGTCGACCTCATCAAGAAGGCGTTTTACACCGGCCTCGGCCTGGCCGTCCTCACCAAGGACAAGGCCGAGGAGATGGTCCGCGACATCGCCGAGCAGGCGAAGCTCTCCGAGTCTGAGGGCAAGGAACTCGTCGACAGCCTGATGAAGCAGTCCGACGAGGCTACCGCCCGCCAGCGACGATAATCTGCGCTGCTCGGCACAGGCGCGAGGGCAGGGCGCACAGCACCGCGCGTTGGATACGCGCCGCCGACCTCTCCGGCGATCGGTGT
>DAIDJI010000017.1 GCA_027451455.1 Planctomycetales bacterium
ACCTTCTTCAGCGCCTCCGCAAACGGCCGAGAGACCGCCGGATCGACGGTCGCTGCGATCGCTCCGTCGATCTCCGCCAACAGCCAGAGAGGATAAGGTGTCAGGAGCCGTTGAAGTGGATAAGGTGTCAGGATCCGTTGATCAGGTCCTGACACCTTATCCGATCCCCGTACACACTCTTAAAGGGTGTGTGAGGAGCGGGAAGTCGGTCAGGCTTTCCCGCCTGACCTTTTCAAGCGGGTCGGGTCGGACAGCCGGACCGACGCTCCTGCCGGCATCCGACAACCCTTCTCGTACACGCTTTGAGTCCCGTCCGGTGCAGCCCCGCAGGGTGATCGGAGGACCTGTGGACAGTCAGCGACCCCGGCCGAGACCGCCGAAGCCCATGCCGGGCCGGACGCCTAGCCCGGACGCCGGTCCGCCGAGGCCGCCTGGGTTGTAGCCCGGCTGGCCGTACCCATACCCTCCGGGATAACCGGACATGCCGTACCCGTATCCTCCGGGATAGCCGGACATGCCGCCGGCATACCCGCCGGGGTAGTAACCCTCACCAGTAATGCCGTAGCCGCCCCCGGCACCGTAGTAACCCCCGCCAGCCATGCCGTAGCCGCCCCCGGCACCGTAGTAACCCGTCTGGCCTGCGCAGGTATACCCCCCGGAGGCGTACGTGCCGCATCCGCCGGCCCGACGCCTGTGGCACGCCTCCGATGTCGTCGCCCACGCGGCGGTCACCATCGCAGCAATCAGCAGACTCGCTCTCAAGGTGCGCGTCATCGTTGGATCTCCCCGGGGACCGGATGCCTTCACGATGGTGCGGCATCCCAGCGGTGCAACGCGATATCGCCTATGTCCCCAGCGCGCTAGCCTATAGCGCCCGACCACGAACATCCAGCTAATTTCCGCAAATTATCGAAAGTAACAATGGAGTTATCCTTGTAGTGTGGATTCGTGATTCTGATGGGCCAGGATAAGGTACCCGGGACCATTGATTACGGGCGTTGAGGGGCTGGTGGAGGAGTTGTCGAGCGGAGCGCCATGGCCAGCGCCCGGGAAACACTTTAACGCCGCGCCGGGGCATTGTAGCGTGGGGGCTCCGCCCACCGAGGGAAGCGGAACGCAAGCGGGTTTGCCCCAAAGCCCATCGCAATGGCCCGTCGAAGCCGGGATTCCACCAGGGCGCTCGCTCTGCTCGGTTGGCGGAGCCCACCGGATAAACCGCTGGCCGGGCGCAACACCTGGGAGGGCGTCGCTCTGGCACCCTCGATATCGCCCGGCTTCCTCGCGATCGTGGCGACTTTTTTCGCGTTTTCTTCCTTTCGCGCTTTCGCGATCAATGAGATCGGCGGACGAATTCAGGGGTCGCGAAAGCGCGAAAGGAAGAAAACGCGCAATAGAGGAAAACCATCACTCAAGAATCATCAAAACACAGAGATTCACTGCGATTGTTGATGACTTCCACGCGTCTTCTGGCTTCTCTGCGTCTCTGCCCACCTCTGCGTCTCTGCGTGAAACTCCGAAACCCACCGCCTCAGCGGGGCGCGACCGGCCGGAGCCTGGTCGGGTCGAACAGGCCGGGGCTGTCCAGCCCGGCCGGGAACTGCAACCGCGGCCGGATCTCCTCCAGTTTCCGCGCGAGCTCGTCCTGATCGGCCTTCCGCGAGGGGTCGAGCTCGGCCCACGACTGCCGGAGCGCCGCCAGGGCCAGGTAGCGCTGGGTCGCCTCGTCCCAGCCGTTCACGCCGGCCCATGTGTCGATCCGGGCGATCAAGCGGGAGACCTCCTCGGCCGAGATCCGCTTGGCGGCCATCGCCTCGACGCACCGTCGCGCCGCCTCGGCCGCGCCATGAGCCGCATCCGCGACGGCCCTGGCATCTGGCGCCGTCGATCCGTTCATCAGCGCTCGAACCTTCTTCAGCGCCTCCGCAAACGGCCGAGAGACCGCCGGATCGACGGTCGCTGCGATCGCTCCGTCGATCTCCGCCAACAGCCAGAGAGGATAAGGTGTCAGGAGCCGTTGAAGTGGATAAGGTGTCAGGATCCGTTGATCAGGTCCTGACACCTTATCCGATCCCCGTACACACTCTTAAAGGGTGTGTGAGGAGCGGGAAGTCGGTCAGGCTTTCCCGCCTGACCTTTTCAAGCGGGTCGGGTCGGACAGCCGGACCGACGCTCCTGCCGGCATCCGACAACCCTTCTCGTACACGCTTTGAGTCCCGTCCGGTGCAGCCCCGCAGGGTGATCGGAGGACCTGTGGACAGTCAGCGACCCCGGCCGAGACCGCCGAAGCCCATGCCGGGCCGGACGCCTAGCCCGGACGCCGGTCCGCCGAGGCCGCCTGGGTTGTAGCCCGGCTGGCCGTACCCATACCCTCCGGGATAACCGGACATGCCGTACCCGTATCCTCCGGGATAGCCGGACATGCCGCCGGCATACCCGCCGGGGTAGTAACCCTCACCAGTAATGCCGTAGCCGCCCCCGGCACCGTAGTAACCCCCGCCAGCCATGCCGTAGCCGCCCCCGGCACCGTAGTAACCCGTCTGGCCTGCGCAGGTATACCCCCCGGAGGCGTACGTGCCGCATCCGCCGGCCCGACGCCTGTGGCACGCCTCCGATGTCGTCGCCCACGCGGCGGTCACCATCGCAGCAATCAGCAGACTCGCTCTCAAGGTGCGCGTCATCGTTGGATCTCCCCGGGGACCGGATGCCTTCACGATGGTGCGGCATCCCAGCGGTGCAACGCGATATCGCCTATGTCCCCAGCGCGCTAGCCTATAGCGCCCGACCACGAACATCCAGCTAATTTCCGCAAATTATCGAAAGTAACAATGGAGTTATCCTTGTAGTGTGGATTCGTGATTCTGATGGGCCAGGATAAGGTACCCGGGACCATTGATTACGGGCGTTGAGGGGCTGGTGGAGGAGTTGTCGAGCGGAGCGCCATGGCCAGCGCCCGGGAAACACTTTAACGCCGCGCCGGGGCATTGTAGCGTGGGGGCTCCGCCCACCGAGGGAAGCGGAACGCAAGCGGGTTTGCCCCAAAGCCCATCGCAATGGCCCGTCGAAGCCGGGATTCCACCAGGGCGCTCGCTCTGCTCGGTTGGCGGAGCCCACCGGATAAACCGCTGGCCGGGCGCAACACCTGGGAGGGCGTCGCTCTGGCACCCTCGATATCGCCCGGCTTCCTCGCGATCGTGGCGACTTTTTTCGCGTTTTCTTCCTTTCGCGCTTTCGCGATCAATGAGATCGGCGGACGAATTCAGGGGTCGCGAAAGCGCGAAAGGAAGAAAACGCGCAATAGAGGAAAACCATCACTCAAGAATCATCAAAACACAGAGATTCACTGCGATTGTTGATGACTTCCACGCGTCTTCTGGCTTCTCTGCGTCTCTGCCCACCTCTGCGTCTCTGCGTGAAACTCCGAAACCCACCGCCTCAGCGGGGCGCGACCGGCCGGAGCCTGGTCGGGTCGAACAGGCCGGGGCTGTCCAGCCCGGCCGGGAACTGCAACCGCGGCCGGATCTCCTCCAGTTTCCGCGCGAGCTCGTCCTGATCGGCCTTCCGCGAGGGGTCGAGCTCGGCCCACGACTGCCGGAGCGCCGCCAGCGCCAGGTAGCGCTGGGTCGCCTCGTCCCAGCCGTTCACGCCGGCCCAGGTGTCGATCCGGGCGATCAAGCGGGAGACCTCCTCGGCCGAGATCCGCTTGCCGGCCATCGCATCGACGCACCGTCGCGCCGCCTCGGCCGCGCCATGAGCCGCATCCGCGACGGCCCTGGCATCCGGCGCCGTCGATGCGTTTATCAGCGCCCGAACCTTCTTCAGCGCCTCCGCAAACGGCCGAGAGACCGCCGGATCGACGGTCGCTGCGATCGCTCCGTCGATCTCCGCGAACAGCCACGAGCCCCACTTCGGCGCGCCGACCATCGCGTCGTCACCGGCCGGCCGGGGCAACCGGCGCCAGGCCTGATCGCGCAGGTCGTGATGGCACGAGAAGCATCCCGACTCGGTGAACTCGGGCCAGGGTGCCGCCTTCGGACCGGCCTTTTTCGCTCGCGATTCCAGCAATCGCAAGGCCGATTCGGCCGTCGCCAGCTCGCCGATGGCCCAGGCCCTCGCCGAGAAGTCGGCCGCCATCGCCCGGGTCGGCCGGAGGTCGCCAGCGGCCGGCGGCTCGCCGTTGATCCCTTTCTCCACCCAGTGCGTCGGCATGTTCGCCAGGAAGGCCGAAAGCTCGAAGTTCAGCCGGGGGTGCCCAGCCGCGATCAGATCGTGGTTCACATCCCGGACCGGAATCCCGCCAGGCGCCTCGTGATCGCCGACGTGGCATCCTGCGCACTGTCGGGCGCGGGCCGACAGTGCGGTCACGTTCGCCATCCCGAGTTCCGCCTTGCGCTCCGGGGCGAGGTCGCGCCAGCCTGGCGTGGTGTGCTCGCCGAGCCAACGTCCCGAGGCCCCGTGGCATGCCTCGCAACCGACCCCGTCGGCGTCCATCCAGTGCGTCTGCTCCAGAACAGCCGATGGCCGGGGCGTCGCGTGGCAGGCCAGGCAGCGCTCGTCCAGGTGCGCGGGTTTGTAGGGTCTCGCGGAAGACGCGAGGCTCCGCGCGATCCCCTCGGATCGCTGGTTGAACAGAACGGAATAGGCGCGGGCGTGGGCGTCGTCGGAGAGCCAGGTGGTGTGCTCATTGCGGAGGACCGGCGAGAGCATCGCCGCCGACGGCCGGATGCTCCCGTGGCAGGCCGTTGCCGAGCACGAGCCCGCCCCTCGATAATCGCTGATCGCCAACGGCGACGCCGGTGCAGGCGCAGGCGATGGGAGAGGGAGGGCCGGCGGCATTGCGGCTGGGTCCTGAGCCCGTGTCAGCGCGGCCAGCCCGACGCCAGCCACCAGGAACGCACCCCATCGTGCCCGGTTCATGGGATCTCCCTCGCCTCGCGACGGCCGAGCCGGCCGGATCACGTCCTCGGTTGCGGATTGTGCGGACTTTCCGGCCTCTGTGCCCGTCAAGGTCGACCCAATCGGTCGAAAATCGGCGTCGGCCGGCTGGGCTCACCCTGGTTTTTGTAATATAACATCTTATCCAGCCCGACGAGTCGCGTCATCGTATCGACGCGAGACGCGCGTCCCGATCGGGGAAGGGCGACGAGGCCAGACGACTCGGGCCGAGGTGGGGGGCGCCGGATGCTGATCTTCGACCGCGAGAACTGGCTGAACCATCGGCCCTGGTGCTGGGGGGTTATCGCCGCAAGTGTTGCGTCGACAGCCTGGTACGTCGTCTATGGTCTCTCGGGCGGCTCGTGGAGCTGGCCGGCAGGGTCCAGCCCGCCGGGCTTTGTCTTCGGTGCGGTCGCCGGTCTGATCATGGCCTTCGAGATGTTGCTTTGGCCGAGGAAGTCGCTCTGGCGCGGGCTCCGAATCGGCCGGACCAAGCTCTGGATGACTGGCCACATCTGGCTCGGTCTGCTGACCGTTCCGCTGCTCCTCCTTCACGGGAGTTTCCGGTTCAACCCGTCGGGCTCGCTGCTGGCGGTGGTTCTGATGTGGCTGATGCTGCTGGTGGCTCTCAGCGGGATCTTCGGCGTCGCGATGCAGAACCTGATCCCCCGGCTGATGCTCGAGCGGCTCCCGGCCGAGACGATCGCCTCACAGATCTCGGTGGTCCTGGAGCAATACCGCGAGGAGGCGGAGCGGATGGTCCACGCGACCGTCGGCGACTCGCCCCTCGTGTCCGCCGGCGGAATCTCGGGTCAGCCGGTGGTCGTCGAACGGGTCCGGCAGGTGGACGTCGGCCGGGTGCAGGGGAGGGTCGTCGAGGCCTCGGTTGAGGTCGCCTACGTCCCGGATTCCGAGCCGCTGCTCGCCTTCTTCAAGGAGATGGTCAACCCGTACCTGAAGGCGCGGCCCGGGTCGGGCGGGACGCTGCCCCTTGGCTCGCCGCGCCGGGCCTCCGCGCTCTTCCAGGGGCTGGCCGGACGGCTCCGACCCGACGCCCGACCGATCGTCGATCGCCTGGCCGACCTCTGCGATCAACGAAGACAGTTCGACCTCCAGGCCCAGCTCCACGGCTGGCTGCACACCTGGCTCGGATTCCACGTTGCGATGTCGGTGGCGTTGTTCGTGCTGATGATCGCCCACATCTTCCTGGCGCTCAAGTATGTCTGAGACCAGCAAGCTTCGTAAGTCGCGGATCAACCTGACCTACTACCGAACGCCCGACGCCCTCTGGCGTCGTCGCCGCCGGCTGATCGCCGCGGCGCTGGTGCTCTCGGTCGGCTGGTTCATCGCGGCGCCGCACTGGGGCCGAGGCCGGGGCGACGGCGTCCGGTTCCTCCGCCCAAGCTCGCTCGCCTCAAAGGGAGCGGTCGCGCGGGTCCACGCCACCTGGGACGCCAACTGCGAGGCGTGCCACCTCCCGTTCGCGCCGGTGGTCGGCTCGCGCTGGTCGCCCACACTCACGAGCGACACCGCCGCCAGCAACGCCAAATGCCAGACCTGCCACGCCGGACCCGCCCACTTCACCGGTCAGGACACAAAGGATAAGGCCGCCGGTAAGAACCTCCTCGCCTGCGCTGAGTGCCACCGCGACCACCGAGGCTCCGACGCCTCGCTGATCTCCATGGACGAGACCTCCTGCACGTCCTGCCATCGCGACCTCTCCCGATACGCCGACCTGAAGATCGCGGCGAAGTCGGTCACGCGCTTCAGCGCCAACGAGAACGAGCATCCCGCGTTCACACCGCCGGCCGGAGTGCCGGGTCCCGACTCGGGGATGGTCAAATTCAACCACGCCCGCCATCTGACCGCCGGCATCCGGCTCGACCCCAAAAGCGATCCCTTCACCTTCGCCGACCTAGAAGAGCGTGACCGGATCCGGTACGGCTGGAAGCCCGGCCGCGACCGCGAGGCGATCCAGCTTCGCTGCGAGACCTGCCACCGCCTCGACCGCGCCACCCCACCGACCGGGACAACGCTCGCCGTCACCGCGCCGAGGAATACAGGCGACTCGATGTTACCCGTCAGTTATGAGAATGACTGCCGCGCCTGCCACCCCATCACCTTCGACGCGAAAGCCGGTAACCGAACTCTGCCGCACGGCCTGAAAGTCCCGCAGATGATCGAGCAGTTGACCGAGTTTTACGAGGCCCAGGCCGTGAAGGACGACCCCGCGATTCTCCGCCGGCCGGTCCCGCCGCGTCCGATCCCGGGCCGATCACAGACAGGTAATTCGGCACGTATGGATTCGATCGTATCGGATCGGACGCTGGCGGCGCTGAAACGGCTATTTTCCTCGGCGATCGATGAGACGAAGCGTCGGGAGCAGGGGATTCCGCTCGGCCGAGGAGGCTGCGTGGAGTGCCATGAGGTCTCGCTGAGTACCAAACCGCTGGTCGACCTGAAGGCTGCGGAGGGCCTCTCGATCAAACCAACGGTTGTCCGCGCGATCTGGTTTGAGGGTGCGAAGTTCGACCATGCCGCCCACCGGGCTCTCGATTGTGCCTCGTGCCACGCGGGGGCCGAGACCTCGAAGGATCAGTCGAAGCTGCTGCTCCCCGGTCCGGCCGACTGCGTGAGCTGCCACGCCCCGGCGACGACCGATGCCCAGGGCCACACACGGGGCGGAGCGGGGACCTCATGCGTCGAGTGCCACCGGTACCACGAGGCGGACCAGCCCGCTCACGGCATCGGCGCGGCGTCGCGGAAGGGGACAGCTCAAATGAGTGTCGAGCAGTTCCTGGAGGCCCGTCCGGGCTTACCGCGATGACCCTCCTTGCGCGGTCATGAAGATCCCTGACGCCGGCGTGCACCGATGCGGTCGCCTCCCGCGAAGCCTGGGGCGTGATGTCCTGTCGGCCAATTCGTACGGGTCGGTGCGCAATTGACGGGGCTGATAACCTGAGCGATCCTCGATGTCTCGCCCGGCGGCGTCCGGCCGGGCTCGTCCCACATCGAGGACAGCTCCCATGTCCAACCCCTCCGCCGGCCGCGACCTCCTCTTCGGCCTGCTGGCGCTTCAGAACAACTTCATCGACCGCGAGGCGCTACTGGACGCCTTCCACCGCCGAACCGCCGAGCCGGGCAAGGCGCTCGACAGGATCCTGGTCGATCGGGGCGCGCTCTCGCCGGCCCTGCACTCGGCGCTCTCGACGATGGTCGACGAGCATATCCGCCGGCACGGCGGCGACCCCGAGCAGAGCCTCGCCGCCCTCAGCTCGATCGGCTCGACACGCGAGTCCCTCTCGCGGATTGCGGACCCGGATATGCAGGCCAGCCTGGCGATCGTTGCCACGGCGCGGCCGACCGACGATCCGTATCGAACCATCGACAACCCGACCCTCGGCGAATCGACGTCGACAGGCACGCGCTTCCGCATCCTCCGCCCGCACGCAAAAGGGGGATTGGGGCAGGTCTCGGTGGCGATCGACCGTGAACTGGATCGTCCCGTCGCGCTGAAGGAAATTCAGGCCCGCCACGCCGACGAGCCGCAGAGCCGCGCCCGGTTCGTCCAGGAGGGGCAGATCACGGGGAAGCTGGAGCATCCCGGGATCGTCCCGGTCTACGGCCTCGGCCACGACCCGACCGGTCGGCCATTCTACGCGATGCGGTTCATTCAAGGGGACAGCCTCCAGGATGCCCTCCGCGACTACCACCGCGACGAGTCGTTCAAGAAGGATGTGGAGCGTCGGCTGTCGCGGTTCCGCGAGCTCTTGCGGCGATTCACCGACGTCTGCAACGCGATCGCGTATGCCCATTCGCGCGGGGTCTTGCACCGCGACCTCAAGCCGGGCAACATCATGCTCGGGCCGTTCGGCGAGACATTGGTCGTCGACTGGGGCCTGGCCAAGCCGGTCGGATCGGAGGCGTCGGGCGAGCCGGGACAGATCGATCGACCGGTACGGTTGTCGGGCACCGGCGAGTCGTCGGAGACGATGCCGGGAACGGGTATCGGGACGCCGGCCTTCGCCAGCCCCGAGCAGTTGAGGGGCGACCTCGACCGCCTCGGTCCGCCTACCGACATCTACGGCCTGGGCGCCACGCTCTACTCCGTGTTGACCGGCCGCCCGCCGGTCGAGGGGAGCGACCTGTTCGAGGTCGTCGCGCGGGTGGAGCGCGGCGACATACCCCCCCCGCGATCGATCGACCCGACGATTCCGGCTCCCTTGGAGGCCATCTGCAAGAGGGCGATGGCGCTGAAGCCCGAGGATCGATACGAGTCGGCGAAGGCTCTGGCGGCCGACGTCACGCGATGGCTCGACGACGAGCCGGTCTCCGTGTATCGCGAACCGCTTTCGGTGCGGGCGGGCCGGTGGATGCGCCGCCACCGGACCTTGATGGCCGGCGCCGCTGCGGCGGCGGTGATGGGACTCGTCGGGCTGGCCGTGCTGGCGATCGCACAGGATCAGCACAGCCGCGCTCTCAAGCAGGCGAACGACAAGACGAACCAGGCCCTGGACTCCGAGACCAACGCGAAGCGCGAGACGCAGGAGGCGCTGGCCAGGTCGGAGGAGTCACGCAAGCGGGCCGAGGCCGTCCTGGAATTCCTCACGAACGACCTTCTGGCGGTGGCCCGGCCTGAGGGGCAGGCGGGCGGCCTGGGTGTCGCCGTGACGGTCCGACGTGCCGTTGATGCGACCGAGCCGAGAATTGCTGAACGCTTCAAGGATCAGCCGCTCGTCGAGGCCGACGTCCGAGGTACCCTCGGGACAACTTACTGGTATCTTGGCGAGGGGATGGCAGCGATCCGACAGTTCCAACGCGTCCTGGAGATCCGGCGGGCGAAGCTGGGCCCCGACCATCCCCAGACGCTCACGACTCGCAACAATCTCGCCGTCGCCTACAAGGCCGCCGGCCGGACCGCCGAGGCGATCGAGCTGTACGAGACGGTGCTGAAGGCGGAGGCGGCAAAGCTGGGCCCCGACCATCCCGAGACCCTCACGACTCGCAACAATCTCGCCAATGCTTACCAGGCCGCCGGCCGGACCTCGGAGGCAATCGAGGAGTACGAGGTGGTCCTGAAGGCCAGGAAGGCGAAGCTGGGCTCCGACCACCCCGATACCCTCTCCACTCGCAACAACCTCGCCATGGCCTACCAGGACGGCGGTCGGAAGGAGGAGGCCATCAAGCTGTATGAGTCAGTCCTCACGGAGAAAGAAAGGAAGCTGGGCCCTGACCACCCCGATACCCTCACCACCCTCAACAACCTCGCCAATGCCTACCAGGCTGCCGGTCGGAACTCAGAGGCGATCCGGCGGTACGAGGCGGTCCTGAGAGCGCAGGAGGTGAAGCTAGGCCCCGACCACCCCGATACCCTTACCACCCGCAACAACCTCGCCGTCGCCTACCAGGCCGAAGGCCGGACAGCCGAAGCGATGAGGTTGTACGAGGGGGTATTGAAGGCCAGGGAGGCGAAGCTTGGCCCCGACCACCCCAAGACCCTCACAAGTCGCAATAATCTCGCGGTGGCCTACCAGATCGTCGGCCGGAACGAGGAGGCGATCAAGCTGTACGAGGCGTTGCTGAAGGCGAAGGAAGAGAAGCTGGGACCGGACCATCCCGAGACCCTCTCCATCCTCAGCAACATCGCTGATGCCCACGAACAGACCAGGCGCCTCGACCTCGCGGAGCCCCTTCGACGTCTCGCCGTCGACCGGGCCCGGAAGCGGTTCGGCCCGGCCGACCCCTGGACGGCCAGTGCGCTGGTCGGGCTCGGATCGACCTTGCTCCAGCAGAAGAAGTGGGCCGAGGCCGAGCCAGTCCTCCGGGAATGCCTGGTGATCCGCGAGAAAACCATGCCCGAAGACTGGACGACCTTCAATACCCGATCGATGCTAGGAGACAGCCTCGCCGGACAGAAGAACTACGCGGAGGCCGAGCCGCTGCTGGTCTCCGGCTACGAGGGGATGAAGGCACGCGAGGCGAAGATCCCGGCTGTGGCCAGGGTCCGGATCGACGAGGCCATCGAGCGGCTGGTGAAGCTCTACGAGGCGTGGGGCAAGCCCGAGAAGGCCGCCGAGTCGCGGGCCAAACGACCGAAGCAACCGTCCGGGGCGAAGACGGGGGAGTGAAACCTCCCGGCCACCCAGGAGATGGGCGATCGCTTGCGGCGCGTCGGATGGGCATTACCCACCGAGGATCTGCGCTCGAGTGTCGAGCAGTTCCTGGAGGCCCGTCCGGGCTTGCCGCGATGAATCGAGCTGGGGACTCGATCCGGGCCGATCGGTCGGTGTAGGATGGTTTCCGGTGCGATCCTCCCGAAAACTTTTCGGGCGTACGTCCGGATCGGGGTGGGCGATGCTGCTTGGCCGTTACCGATTGCTGGCCCAGCTCGGAGCGGGGGTCGATGGGACCTCATACCGCGGCGTTCCTGTCGACGTCGGGGATGAGCCGGGCGAGGTCGTCGTCGTGGATCTCTCGCGTGCCCGGGGCGACGGTGGCCGATGGCCCGTGCTCGCCCTCCGCCTCCGGCTCGCGGCTCGGATCGAGCATCCCGCGGTCGTCCAGGCGCGCGAGGCCGATCTCGACGGCGAGCGCCCCCACGTCGCTTTTGCCTGGCCCGGCGCACCGACGCTTGCCGAGGTGATCTCGAACTCCGGGCCCTGGCCGCGCACGCAGGCCGTCCAGTTGGCCGCCGAAATCGCCGCTGCGCTCGAGATCGCCCATCGTCTCGGGCTCTCCCACGGAAGGATCGGGCCCGGCCGGATCGCGATCGTCGACGGACGGCCGCAGTTCGACTTTCTCGGTGTCGACGCCGGCTTTCCGCCCGGCTCGTCCGCATGGCGTGCGCTCGACGCCGCCTGCCACGACCCCCGCGCCGGAATTGACGAAAACCCCGCCGTGGATCGGGCCACCGACATTTACGCTCTCGGCGTCCTCGTCGGGTGGCTGACCAGCGGCCGGATGCCGGTCCTCGACCCAGCCGCCACGACCGAGCCCGGCGGCCTGACGATCACCGTGGAGGAATCGGATCCCGTCCTCTCGGCCCTGATCCGCCTGATGGTGGCCGACGACCCGGCCGATCGGCCGAGCGCCCGCGAGGTCCGCGCCGCGATGGCGGCGCTGATCCCGACTGGAGGGGCGCTGACCTCCGTCGGCCCAAGCCGGGCCCTGACCGACGCCGATGACGCTACCGGTGATTGGACCGAGCGGGCCGCCGGCGCTGAGACGCCGACCGAGGGCCCGTCGGTCTCGGCCACCGTCTTCCGGCCGCCATCGTCCGACCAACTCCTCGCCGGCTCCGGCACTCTGGGCCGCTATCGCCTTGTCGAGAAGCTTGGCGAGGGCGGGCAGGGCGTCGTCTTTCGCGCCGAGGACACCGCCGACGGCCGTGTCGTCGCGATCAAGGTCCTCCGCGCCGAGCGAGCCGCCGATCCCAATGTCCTCCGCCGCTTCCGCAAGGAAGCTCGGCTGATGGCCGAGGCCAACAACCCCGAGGTCGTGAATCTGCTGGAGTTCAACGAGGAAGACGGCATCCCGTACCTTGTGCTGGAGTTCATCTCCGGCGAGGGGCTCGACGGCCTGCTTCGCCGCCGCGGTCGGTTCGAGGAATCCGAGGCCCTGGAGATCATGGCGGGCGTCGCGCGCGGGCTTGCCTCGGCGCACGAGCGCGGGATCATCCACCGCGACGTCAAGCCCTCGAATGTCCTCCTTCTTCCGCCCGATTCGGAGGGCGACGCTGGCGCGAAGGTCCACGGCAATGGTAAGTCCGGGCACGGCCCGACGTATCGGATCAAGCTGACCGACTTCGGCCTGGCGCGGCACGTCGTCGATACCGAATCCATGGCCCTGACCGCCGCCGGGGCCCTGCTGGGAACGCCGCACTACATGGCTCCCGAGCAGTGGACCGGCCGGGCCGTCGATGCCCGGGTCGACGTCTATGCGATGGGGGTGACCCTTTATCACCTGCTCGCCGGCCGGACGCCGTTCACCGGCTCGACGCGCGAGGCCCTGGCCTCGCAGCACTGCGAGGAGCCGCCGCCGCCGCTCTCGAAGATCCGGCCGAATGCGAGCGAGGGTCTGGCGCGGGTCGTCGACCGAGCGATGGCGAAGCGCCCCGAGGACCGCTACATCGACGCCGCCGCGATGCTCCGCGACCTTGAAGCCCTCCGCCGCGGCGAGCCGACCGGCCTGCCGATGCACCCGATCCTCCCCGATGCCGACCCGCGCCGGGTCGTCCGGTTTGAGTTCCGATGGGACCTCGATTCGCCCCCCAGACCGCTCTGGCCGCTGGTTACCGACACCGACCGCCTCGACCGCGCCATTGGCTTCCCCGCGCTCAAGATCACGACGGTCTACGAGGAGGGCGTGGGCGTCCGAACGTTCGCCGAGGGACGCAAGGCGGGGATGGTCGAGTCGGGTGAGGAGTTCCCTTACGAGTGGGTCGAGCCTCGGCGGATGGGCGTCCTCCGACGCTACGACCGAGGGCCGTTCCTCTGGGTGGTGAGCGCCGTCGAGCTCCGGCCGCGCGCCGGCGGTGGGACGACGTTGATCCACCGGCTCGCGATGGAGCCGAGGACCTGGCTACTTCGGGTCGGATCGCGCTGGGGCGTCGGCCGAGGGCTGCGCAAGGCTCTCGGAAAGGTCTATCAACGGATCGACGCGACCCTTCAGGGCCGCGCCCGCCGCGATACCGCCGCCGCCGTTGTCGATCCGTTCCAGGAGCCCGATCCCCTCCCATCCACCCGCCGAAAGCGGCTCGAACGCCTGCTCGAACGGCTTGAGGCGCTCGGTGTGGCTCCGGCGGTCGTCGAACGACTGGGCGATTACCTGGTCCACGCCTCGCCGCAGGAGGTCGCGCGCATCCGCCCGATCGCCCTGGCCGAGCGGTTCGGCCTCGACCCCGACCAGGTGATCGTCGGCTGCCTTCAGGGCGCCCGCGAGGGCCTGCTCGAACTGTACTGGGATCTCCTCTGCCCGGTCTGCCGGATCTCGTGCCAGGTCATCGACACCCTGCGAGCCATCGCCGAGCACGCGCATTGCACGGCCTGCCACCTCGACTTCGAGCTGGACTTCACGCGATCGATCGAATTGATCTTCCGCGTCCATCCGGAGATCCGCCAGGCCGATCTCGGGACGTACTGCATCGGCGGGCCTTCGCACTCACCGCATGTCCCTGCACAGGTGCGAGTCGGGGCCGGTGAGCGGCTGGAAGTCGACCTCAACCTCACCGAGGGACAGTACCGTCTGAGGGGCCCCCAACTTCCCTGGTCGGTCGAGTTCGCGGTGGTCGGCGGGACCTCGGGCTCCCGGCGGTGGGAGGTCGAACTCTTGCCGGGCGAGCCGCCGGCGGCCCCCTCGCATCTTCGGTCCGGCGGCCAGGTGCTGATGCTCGACAACCGACATGGCCGAGAGCTGGTGATCCGGGTCGAGCGGGTCGCCTCGCGGGCCGACGCACTGACCGCCGCGCGGGCGACGACACTCCCGCTCTTCCGCGAACTTTTCCCGGGCGAAACCCTCGCGCCGGGGAGGCTGGCGACCGTGTCGACGGTCACCCTGCTGGTGGCCGACCTGGAGCCCGAGGCCGTCGACGCCCTCTATCAGGATCTCGGCGACGCCGCCGCATTCGAGACGGTCCGCGCCCAGATGGTCCGCCTGGAAGACGGTATCCGGCGGGGCGGCGGCGCCGTGATCAAGGAGCATGGCGAGGGCCTGCTCGCGAGCTTCTCCGATGTCGCGGCTGCCGCCCGGGTGGCGCTCGAATTTGCGAACCTCGATGCAGGCGACGACCCGTCCGCCATCGGGCTCCGGGCGCGGGTGGGCCTTCACCGGGGTGCAGCGCTCGCCGCGGCGGTCAACGACCAGCTCGACTACTTTGGCGCCACCGCCCGCGTTGCCGCCCGGATCCTGGACCTCGCCGTCGGTGGCGACGTGGTTTTCACACCGGCTGTCGCCGAGGACCCCGAGGTCGCCGCGATGCTCTCCGAGCTGGAGCTGGTCCCCGAAATCATGGCCTCGGGCTGGAGCCGCGGCGCGCCCGATCATCTCGTCCGGATCCGTCCTCGACTCGATACCCGCCGACGTCGATCTGTGCCCGTCCTCGCCGGCGCCCAGGACCGCTCGTGATCAACTTGCGCGATCGCGCCCCGGTATGTTAGGGAGAATTAACCGAGATTGCCATGCGATCCGGTTCGATCCCGGTTAGATTCAATTCACCAACCTTTCCCTCGTCCGGCCAATGGTCGGTCGACGGCCCTCGTCGATTCGCTTCGGGTCGGTCTCCGCGGGACCCGAGGAGGCAAGCTTGAGAATCTTCCACGCGTTTCGGAGGTGGTCACCCGTTTCCATCCCGTCGCTGCTGGTGCTGGCCTGCTTCGGCTGCCATGCCAGCGGCGAGGCAGGCCACGAGGAGGGCGAGCCCCACGAGGCCGAGGCGTCGGTCACGGTCCGGGCGGTCCCAGCGCGGTTCGATCGATCGGCGCGGGTCGTCGAGGGTCTGGGCCGTTGCGAGTCCCTCCCCGACCACATCGCCCCACTGACGCCCGCCGTCGAGGGGCACGTCCAGGCGCTGCTGGTCGAGCAGGGAACGACGGTCAAAAAGGATCAGCCGATCGTTGAGCTGAACAAGGCCGTCGCCCAGGCGGATCTCGACGAGAAGACCGCCACGCGCGACGGCCTGATCGCCTCGCTCGCACTGTTGAAGTCGGTCCCGCGCCCCGAGGAGCGGAGGGCCAGCGAACTGGCCGTCGATGGGGCGAAGGTGGCCGTCGAGCAGGCCCGGATCGCCGCCAATCGCCTGAGGCCGCTGGTTGCTCGCCACGAGGTCCCGCAAACCCAGCTCGACGACGCTGAGCGCGCCCTGAAGCAGGCCGAATTGCAGGAGAAGGCCGCCGAGGCGACGCTCAATGCCATGATGATCGGTCCGCGTCCCGAGGCGATCGCCGAGGCCGAGGGGAAGATCAAGACGGCCGATGCGCTGGTCGAGTTCTCGAAGGCGCACCTGGAATATCACACGATCCGATCGCCGATCGACGGCGTGCTCGACAGCCTGACCTGCCGCCCCGGCCAGACGATCGCGATCGGCACCCCGATCGGCGAGATCGTCGACACCCGGCAGGTTTTCGCCGCTTTCTGGCTTGCGCCCCGCGCGGCCTCGTCGGTGAAAGTCGGCCAGTCGGCTCGGGTCCGCCCGGCCGACACCTACACCACGTCCGGCGAGGTCTCAGCGCACGATGAGGGAATGGTCGGTAAGGTCGCTTTCGTCGGCCGGGTCGCCGACCCTCAGACGGGCAACCTTCCCGTCCGCGTCCTGGTGGATAACCCGGAGGGCCTACTTACGATCGGCCAGTCGATCCGGCTCTCGGTTGTCGTCGAGGAGCACAAGGAAGTTCTTCAGGTTCCCACGGTCGCCATCCTCGACCTTGGCGAGGGGCCGATTCTTTCGGTTGTCCGCGAGGGCAAGGCGGTCGTCCTGCATCCCGAACTCGGCTTGGTCCAGGGCGACTGGACCGAGATCGTCGGCACGGACCTCAAGCCCGGCGAACCAGTGATCGTCGAGGGCGGGTATAACCTCCCCGAGAACACGTCCGTCAAGCTTTCCGGAGCCGAATCCGTCGAGAGCCACCAAGAGACGGACGAGACCGACGCCAGGTCGGACGAGGCCGACGCGCCGAAGAAGGGGGCCAGGTCATGAGCACTCATGCCAGCGGTCGGATCAACCTGGTCGCCTACGCGCGCCCGTATTTCGGGCTGATTGTGCTATCGGCCGTCCTGTTGAGCGTTGCCGGGGTCGTGGCGATGCTCCGGATGCCGAGCGGGATCTATCCCGAGGTCGCCTTCCCTCGGATCGTCGTCATCGCGCAGACGCCGGGCCTTGCCGTGAAGGACGTCGAGGTCGCCGTCACCCGGCCGATCGAGGAGGTCGTCGGGATTGTCCTGGGGGTGGTGCGGGTTCGGTCGAAGTCGGTCCGGGGCGCCTCGCAACTCGAGATCGACTTTGCACCCGGCACCGACATGATCCAGGCGCTCAACGATGTGCGAGCCCGAATGGCGGAGGTCGGAGCGCAGCTTCCACCGGGAACGACCACGATCACCGAGCGGCAGACGCCCTCGGTCTTTCCGATCATCTCGTTCGTCGTGACCGGCGGGCGAGGGCCCTCGGAGTTGCATGACTACGCCTATTACGACCTTCGACCCCGGATCAGCCGGATCGCCGATGTCTCGTATGTGACGGTGCAGGGGGGCGACATCCGCGAGATCATCATCGAGGTCGATCCGCAGGCGCTCGTCGCCGCCAATCTCTCGATTGCTGACGTCGCCGATCGGCTCAACAAGGAGCATCGGCTCCGGGCTGTCGGCCGGCTCGACCGCGGGGCGCTGCAATACCAGGTTCTCGCCGACACCCAGGCGACCAGCCCCGGCGAGCTGGAAGACGTTGTGATCGCCGAGAAGAGCGGCCAGTCGATCCGGATCCGCGACATCGGCCGGGTCGCGATCGGCCACGAGGACCGGACCACGGCCATCCGCTCCAACGGCAAGGACGCCGTCGCGCTGACCGTCTTCCGCCGCCTCGGCGGCAACGCGCTGGCCGTTTCCGAGGCTCTCCGCGAGGTCCTCCGCGATGCCGCCAAAAGCGCTCCTCCCGGCGTCGAGATTCACCCCGTTTATGACCAGGGAACGCTCGTTCGCACGGCGATTGCCAACGTCCGCGACGCAATCGTGATCGGCGGCCTGATGAGCGTGGTCGTCCTGCTGATGTTCCTCAAGAGCGTGCGCGCGACCCTGATCGCCGCGCTTTCGATCCCGCTGAGCCTCGTGATCACGTTTGTGTTTCTCTACCTGACTGGCGACACTCTCAACCTGATGTCGCTCGGCGGACTGGCGGTCGCCATCGGCCTGATCATCGACGACACGGTGGTCGTGATCGAGAACATCGCCCGGCATCTCTCCGAGGGGCAGTCGGGCGATGCGGCCGTCGATCGGGCCAGCCGGGAGATCAGCGGCGCGGTGATCGGCTCGACTCTCACGACGATCCTGGTTTTTGTCCCGCTCGCGTTTGTCCGCGGGGTGGTCGGCCAGTTCTTCCAGTCGCTCAGCGTGGCCCTCTCCGTGGCGCTTCTGGTCTCGATGGTCGTCAGCCTGACGATCATCCCGGTTCTCGCCGCCAGGTTCCTCGCCCGTCGGCCGATGCCGACGACCGGGCCGATCTACAACCTCCTGGCGAATCGTTACGAGGGCGTCCTTCGCGCTGGGCTGAGGTTCCCCTGGGCCTCGGTGACCGTCGCCATCCTGATGCTCGTGCCGCTCGGGTGGCTGGCGATCCACATGGAGACCGGCTTCATGCCCGACATGGACGAGGGCGCCTTCGTCCTCGATTACGAGATGCCGGTCGGAACCTCGCTCTCGCAGACCGACAAGGTCCTGCGCCGGGTCGAGACGGTCCTTCGTCGGACACCTGACATCTCCGGCTACATCCGCCGGACCGGGGCCGAGCTTGGCTTCTTTGCCACCGAATCTTACACCGGCGACATCATGGTCAGCCTGAAGCCGAGCGATCAGCGCCGGCCGATGGAAGAAATCATCGAGGAGCTGAGCGGCGCGCTCGAGGAAGAAGTGCCGGAACTGGAGACCGAGTTCGTCCCGCTGGTACAGGACCAGATCAACGACCTGGCGGGGGTTGCCAGCCCGATCGAGGTGAAGGTCTTCGGGCCCGACTTCGGCACCCTGCGCACGCTGGCGTCGAGGGTCGGCGAGAACGTGGAGAAGGTCGAAGGCGCCGACGACGTGAATGCTCACGTCTACCTGGGCAATCCCGACGTGGTCGTCCGCCCCGATAGCGCGCAGACGGCCCGGGTCGGGCTGACGGTGATGGACGTCGAGTCGCAGCTCAACGCTGCGCTTTATGGTCAGGTCGCCAGCACGGTCCCCGAGCAGGACCGGATGACGAAGATCCGGGTCCGATATCCTGACCCGGTCCGATACGACCGGGTGCATCTGTCCCTCCTGCCGATCAGCCTGGCAACGGCGACCGTGCCGCCTCTGGCGAGCGGCTCGGCCCCGGCGATCGCCGGTGCGAATCTGGGGTTTGTCCCGCTCGGTCAGCTCGCGACCATCCGGACGGTGCGCAGTCCGAACGAGCTCTGGCGAGAGAATCAACAACCGGTCATCACGGTGACGGCCGAGCAGCGCGGCCGCGACCTCGGTTCGATCAACGCCGAAATTCTTGAAAAGATGCGCGACCTG
>DAIDJI010000018.1 GCA_027451455.1 Planctomycetales bacterium
TATATGACACTCCAGCAGCAGGATTCGGTCGGGCTGATCACCTTCGACGATGCGGTCCGCCGATATCTCAAGCCGGCCGGACAGGCATCGCAACTGAAGGAATTGCTGCACACGCTGGATGTGACCCCGGCTCGGGAGAAATCCGACATCGGGATCGTCTTCCACGACCTCGCTGAACGTTTCAAAAAACGAGGGGTTGTGGCCGTGTTCTCGGACCTGTTTGACGACCCGGCCCGGGTTCTGACCGGGCTCAAGCACTTTCGCCACCGCCGCCATGAGGTCATCGTTTTCCACATCCTGGACCCGGCTGAGTTGGAGTTCCCCTTCCGGTCGGCGACCCTGTTCAAGGGTCTCGAAGGAATGCCTGAAATCCTCACCGAGCCGCACGCCCTGCGCAGGGCGTATCAGGACGAGCTGAGAAGTTTTCTGGCGGAGATGAAGAAGGGATGTCGGATGATGGATATTGATTATGTCCCGCTCAGGACCGATCAACCGCTTGACGTTCCGCTTTCGAGTTATCTGGCCTCGCGAGCGGCAAGGGTTCGATGAGTTCCGAGGTCGAGTCGTCTTTCTGGTGGGCGTTGCCCGCCATACAGGAGGGCCGTGGTGGTGCCGCTGATCTGGGCCCTGGGATTCGCCAACGCCCCGCTTCTGTACGGGCTTGCGGCGGCGTCGGTGCCGATCCTGATCCACCTGCTGAACCGGCGGAAGTTCCGCGAGGTCCGTTGGGCGGCGATGCGGTTCCTGCTGGCTGCGGTCCGCAAAAACCAGCGACGAATCCGGGTCGAGCAATGGCTGCTTCTGGCGGTTCGGACGTTGATCATCCTGCTGGTCGTGATGGCGATGGCGCGGCCGTTCCTCGAGTCGATGGGGATGGTCCTCGCCGGGCGCCGGGTACATCGCGTGCTGGTGCTGGACGCCTCACTGAGCATGGGGTACATGACAGATGGTACAAGCCGCTTCGACCAGGCCAAGTCGCTCGCCGGCGAGATGATCAAGAATTCGCGGCCGGGCGATTCTGTGAGCGTCCTGCTGATGGGGAAACCGCCTCGGGTCGTGATCCGAACACCGTCGCACGACCTCAAGGCGGTTGCGAAGGAGGTCGCTGACCTGTCGATCACCCACGGCGGGACGGACCTCACCGCGACCTTCGAGGCTGTGGACCGGGTGCTCGAGTCCTCAGCGATTAACCAGAAGGAGGTCGTCTTCCTGACCGATTTGCAGGCCGCAAGCTGGAAGCCTCCCGAGGCTGCCGCCGACGGGCTGAAACGGGCGATCGCGAAGGTGATGGCGCGTCAGCCGAATACGGTTGTCATTGATCTGGGCGGGCCCGGCGGCGAGAACCGGGCGGTCGCTGACCTGAAGCTTGATGCGCCGGTCGTCACGGTCGGATCGGCGATACAGCTCCGCGGTATCGTACATAACTACGGAGGGAAGACGGCTCAGGGAGTCCGGCCGCGCTTGATCGTCGATGGACGGATCGGGCCGGCCGCACCGCCGGCGGACATCCCGCCCGGGGATGACCTGCCGGTCGCCTTCCCACAGGAATTCTCCTCACCCGGCGATCACGTCGTCCAGCTTGCTCTCGATGACGACGCTCTCCCACTGGATGACCGTCGATGGCTGGTTGTTCCGGTGCGCGAGTCGCTGAATGTGCTTCTCGTCGACGGCCAGTTCAAGCCGGAAGCGTACCAGGCAGAGACCGATTACCTCGCGCAGGCGCTGGCCCCGTCCGAGGTCTCGCCGGGCCATCCAAACCCGATCAAGGTTGAGGTCGTCTCGGAGTCGCAACTCTCCCGGCGCGACCTTTCGCCCTACGATGCCGTTGTTCTTTGCAACGTCGGGCTATTTGGTCAGACCGAAGTCGCTGCGCTGGAAGGTTACCTCGAGCAGGGCGGAGGCGTGGTGATCTTCGGGGGCGACCAGGTTGACGCCGAGAACTACAACCGATGGCTCTACCAGGACGGCAAAGGGCTGTTGCCGGCCGAAGTCGGGGCGAGTGTCGGCGATGCCGCAAAGAAGGAGGGAGCCTTCCGGTTCAACCCTCTCGGCTACCGGCATCCCCTGATCGCCGACTACCAGGGTGCCGGTGGGCCGGTGACAGCCGGGCTCACCCAGGCACTGACGTGGCAGTATCTCAAGCTGAAGCTGCCCCCGAAGTCGTCGGCCCAGGTGGCACTGACGTTTGAGACCGGCGATCCAGCCTTGATTGAGGCGTCCCGGAAACGGGGGACGGTGATCGTCGTGGCGACGTCGGCCGACACGGGGTGGACGACCTGGCCGATCCACAAAAGCTACGTACCGATCATGCAGCAGGTCGTCCTGCGCGCCTCGGCGGGCCGGTTGCACGAACGGAATATCCGAGTTGGCCAGCCGTACGACCAGGCGTTTCCCGAGACGGCGCTGGCCGCGCCGACGACGGTGGTCACACCGAAGGGGCAGGCGATCGCGGGCCGGCTCCGACCCTCCGCTGGGGTCAGCCAGTTCCACTTCGAGCAGACCGATCTGGCGGGTCGGTATCAGGTCAAGATTGGAGCGCCGCTTGGCCAGGAATCGTCGTTCGCCGCGAACCCCGAGCCGGCCGAGAGCGAGCTCGCCCGTCTCGATCAGGCTGCGCTTGGGGCCGCGATACCTGGCTGGAACTTCCTGTATTTGCATCCGTCCAACTGGAAGGAACTCTCGGGCGAGGCCGCCTCGGTCGGGCGTCGCGGCGAGTTACACCGGCCGATGCTGCTCGCCATGCTGGTGCTCCTGCTCCTGGAATCGTTCCTGGCGTGGAAGTTCGGTCACAACGAGCCGATGTGAACCGCGGGGCCGAGCCCCAAATCGAACGCCTCTCCACGGTGGGCGTTGCCTACCCTACAAGGGACTCCGAGCGTGACCGACTGGATCCTCAGAAAGCTGGCCGATCGACTGGGGGTTGCCCCGGCGAGCCCCGGAGAGGAGATCAATCCCTCGATCCGGTTCGAACAGCCGTGGTCGCAGACGATTCTCATCCTCACGATTGTTGGTTCGATCCTCTTCATAGGTTGGTTGTATCGACATGAGGGGAGGGCGTCGGCATTTTCGAAGATCGTACTGGCGACGCTCCGGATGGCCGTGGTGATTCTGGCCATCTTCATGCTCTCGGAAGCGGTCCTCTCTGTCGGACGGATGGGGCTACCCAACCTCACGATCCTGGTGGACGACTCAGCCAGTTCAGCGATCGCCGATCAATATGCCGATGCGACCGAGCGTGAGGCTCTCCGCAAGCTGGCCGGAGCGACGCCGGGCACCGACGCGAGCCCCGACCGGATCGCGATCGCCCGGGGGCTTTTGCTCCGCGACCAGGCGAGACTGCTTCGCGATCTGCGGGGCAAGTATCGGGTTCGGCTCTATCGCGTTTCGAACGCGGCGCAGCCTCTCACCGAGGTTGACAAGCCGGGCGACATCGAGCCGGCCGAGGAGCGAATCCGAGCGGTCGAGGCCGCCGGGACCCAATCCCGGCTCGGCGACGGTGTTCGTCAGGTTCTCACCGAGTTGCGAGGGGCACCGCCAGCCGCGATCGTCTTGCTTTCCGACGGCCAGACGACCGAGGGCGAATCGCTCGCGAAAGCCGCCGAACTGGCGGCCCGAAAGGGCGTCCCACTCTACACGGTCGGCCTGGGTAGCCCCGAGCCGGCCCGTGATGTCGAGCTCTCCGAGTTGTTGGTCGATGATGTGGTTTTCGTCGACGACGCGGTCCGTTTTCAGGCCAAGCTCTCAGCGCGGGGGATGGCCGGTGAGAAACTGGTCATCCGGCTCAAGGAGCGCGAGCCTGGTGCGCCGGATGGAAAGTCGCAGCGCGAGATCGAGACTCGCGAGGTCGATGCGCCGAAGGACGGCCAGTCCGAGCGGATCGAGTTGATCCATCGCCCCCGCGAAACCGGCGAGAAAACCTACATCGTGGAAGTCGAGCCCCGGCCGCGCGAGCTTCAGGTCGAGAACAACCGGGTCGAGCGGATGGTTACCGTTCGCAAGGAAAAGCTGAAGGTTCTGTTCGTGGATAGCGAGCCTCGGTACGAATTTCGATATCTGAAGAACTACCTCGAGCGCGATGAGTCGATCGATCTGAACGTGGTCCTGCTTGCCTCGGATACCGAGTACAGCGAGCAAGACCGATCGGCGCTGCCAACCTTTCCGTCGTCCAGGGAAGACCTGTTCGGCTACGATGTCGTACTGTTCGGCGACGTTGACACAAGCTACCTTAGCCAG
Source organism: Planctomycetales bacterium (assembly GCA_027451455.1). Lineage (GTDB taxonomy): Bacteria > Planctomycetota > Planctomycetia > Isosphaerales > Isosphaeraceae > JAKAUH01. The sequence goes on from DAIDJI010000018.1 coordinate 4,234, forward strand.
TCGCAGATGCAGAACCTGGTGCAATTCGTCACCGAGAAGGGGGGCGGACTGCTCTTCGTGGCTGGCGAGCTGTTCGATCCGATCAGTTACCGGGGAACACCACTGGAAACCCTCCTGCCCATCGAACTGGCGGAGGCTCGAAATCCGACTGCTGTGGGAACAAGTCTCTCTTCATTCCGGCCCGAGCTGACCATCGAGGGACGCGCCAATCCGATCTTCCGGCTGGGCGACAACGAGGTCGCCAGCATGCAGATCTGGAACGAGTTGCCCGAACTGTACTGGTATATCGAGGCACCCCGAAAGAAGCCGGCGGCTCAGGTGCTGGCCCAACACCCGACGGCGCCCGGCCTCGACGGGAAATTGCCGCTGATCGTCTACCAGTTCCTCGGCGCCGGTAAGGTGATGTTTCACGCCTTCGACGACACCTGGCGGTGGCGGTTCCGGACCGGTGACCGCTACTTTGGCCGGTTCTGGGTTCAGACGATCCGGTTCATGGCGAGGTCGAAGCTGGTCGGCAACCGCCCGGCCGAAATCACCACCGATCGTCGACGGTATCAGCGAGGTCAGCCGATCCAGCTTCGGGTTCGGTTCCCGAACCCCGCACTGGCCCCACCCGGTGGCGAGGTTACGGTTCAAATCGAGCGGAAGGGGCAGGGCTCGCGCAATCTCACCCTGCGGCCCGTATCGGGTTCGAAGAACATTTTCGAGGGGGCACTGGCGCAGGCGGTGGAGGGAGAGTACATGGTTCGTCTCCTGCCCCCGCCATCACTCGATCGGCCGGTCACGGCCGAGTTTCGGGTCGATCCCCCAGTCGGCGAGCGAGAACGGATCGAGATGAACCGCGCCGAACTGGCCCGGGCCTCTGAGATCAGCGGCGGCAAGTTCTACACGCCGCTCGCGGCTGGCTCGCTGGTTGACGACCTACCCGAGCCGTCGAAGGTCCTGCTCGACACCGACCCGCCGATCCCGCTCTGGAATACCTGGCCGGTGCTGGCCGCATTCCTGGCGTTGATCACGTCGGAATGGATTCTCCGGAAACGCAAGCAAATGGTATAATTTTCGTTTGGTGAATTGGTAGTGAGGTCGGGTCGATACCCCTCGACCGACTCCTACCGAGGAGCGTCCGGTACGGCCGGGCCGGGAGGTTTCGATGACGGCTCGACAATTGGAATCGAGAATTCGGGCACTTCGATCGTCGGTCCGCCGGCTCCTCGCGATCCACGGCCTCTGCTGGGTCCTCGGGCTGGTTTTGCCGATGGCGATTGTCGCCGGGCTCGTCGACTGGCTTTTCCACCTCGACCCTGCGATCCGTCTCCTCCTGCTCATCGGGCTGGTCGGGGCCTGCGGATATCTCTTGTATCGACGCGTGCTGTATCCCTTATTGGTCCGGTTCGCCGACCTCGATATCGCGATGCGGATCGAGGAGCGCTGGCCAGGGCTCAACGATCGCCTCGCCAGCACGGTCGAGTTTCTCCAGATGGAGGCGACGGACCATCGGTACGGTTCGCCCGCCATGCGTGAGGCGACCGTCCGACAGGCGCTCGCCGAGACCGAGGCGATCGATTTCCGCGAGGTGATCGAGCCGCGGCCGGTGCTGAAGGCGGCGGGTGTCGCGGGGGTCGCACTCGCCCTGGCCGGTCTGTTTGCGATTGCAGCGCCCGTTTCGAGTCGGATCGCGATCGCCCGGCTGATCCTTCCGTTTGGCGGAACTCAGTGGCCCCAGCGAACTCACCTGGAATTGGACGACGCCCACACGACCCTGAAGATTGCTCGGGGAGATGCGTTCGGACTTGGTGTCCGCGTCCGGCCTGGTGAGACGGTGCCCGAGTCCGTCCGTGCCGTTTACCGGTTTGAGGATGGCACCGAGACAAGCGAGACGCTCCGCAACCTGCCTGGCGGTGAATTCCGAGGGCGTATCGAGCAGGTTGACCGACCATTCCGGTTCAGCGTCACGGGGGGCGACGATTCGAGCTCGATCCAGAATATCGAGGTACGCGTCGTCCCGCCGCCAGCGATGAAGTCGCTCGCCATTCGGCTCGTGCCGCCGCCGTACACCGGGCTCGCCGCTCAGACCCTCGCATTGGGACAGTCTCAGTTCCGGGCACTCGAAGGGACTCAGATCGAGCTGAATGGCGAGGCCACCAAGCCACTCACCTCGGCCGAGATCGACCTCGGAGACCAGGCGAAGGGGCCCGCACTGGCGTTCGATGCCTCTCGGACGCGGTTCCGGGCGGCGCTCCCTGTCCGGTCGAGCTTTCATTTTGGATTCCGACTGGTCGACACCGAAGGCTTTCCGAACCGCGACGAGGCCCGGTACGACGTCCGATCGATCGCCGATGAAGCGCCCCGCGTGATGATCGATGAGCCGAAGACCGATCGCGACGTCCCGCCCGAGGCGACCGTTCCGGTGAAGGTCGTGATCGACGACGATTACGGTCTGCACTCGGCCCGGCTGATCTACCGGATCGCCACCGGGGAATCCGAGCCGCATGGTGAGACCATCAAACCCCTCTGGTCGGCCTCCGACCAGTCGCCAGCCCCCGCTGCCGCCTCGCTGGAGCGGCATCGCGACCTGGCCTATGCGATGGAACTCGCTCCCATGAAGCTCGCGCCAGGGTCGATCGTGACACTCCACGCCGATGCCCGCGACTTCGATGTCATCAAGGGTCCGAACGTCGGTAAAAGCCGCGAGATCCGCCTCCGAATCGTCTCCAAGGAGGATGCTGCCCGGCAATTCGACGACGCCCGCCGCGAACTGCGCGACGAACTGGCTCGCGTCCTCTCCATGCAGAAACAGGCCATCGCACCCGTCGAGAACGCCGAGCGCACGCTTTCGCAGAACGACCGCTTGCCTCAGCCGCAGCGAGACGATCTGAACAACGCGTCGACGATCCAGCGGCAGGTCGGCGGTCGGTTTACGGCTCGCGACGAAGGGCTCTCCGCCCGTCTCCGTCGAATGCTTGAGGACATGAAAAATTTCCGGATGGATCATTCCGACACGCGCAAGCAGATGGAGGATATGCTGGCGCGGGTTGATAAGGTCCGTGACCGCAACCTGGAGCCGGCTGAGCAAGGGATCGTCCGGGCCGTCAAGGGACTCGAGAACCAGGAACCCGGGGCCGGCGATTCGGGTCCCCAGGCCAGCGTGCCACAGGATCAGCCGAAAGGCCCTGCGGAGCCACAGTCTGGAGAGAAGCCTCCAGGCGAAGCAGCGAAGCAGCCGGCCAAGGCATCGAAAGAGGGACGTCCCGAGTCGAAGGGGAGCCAGCCGGAAGAGCAGGGGGGGCCTCAACCGAACAGGCCGGACGCGCCATCGTCGGCTCCTTCGAAGTCGAGGAAAGCGGATCCGACCCGCCAGTCCCTCGCCGATGCTCGAAAAAATCAGAAAGCCATTGCGGACGAACTCCAGAAGATGCTCGAAAACCTCAGTGAGTTCGAGACGTATCGCGGCGTTGTCAAGGATGCTCAGGAGCTCCTGAAACAGCAGGAGCAGGCGATGAAACAGGCGGCCGATATGGCCGCGCGGCCCGAGACGATGGGGAAGAAACCCGATGATCTCACCAACGAGCAGCGGTCGGAGCTTTCCAACCTCGCTGCGCGGCAAAATGAGGTGAAGGAGGGCTTCCAGAAGCTTCTCGAACGGATGGGCGAGATGGCCGGCCGGATGGATCAGGACGATCCGATGGCTGCCGGAGCGCTCCGGGATGCCGCCGAAAAGGGCCAGCAGAAGGGGACGGCCGGCAAGATGGGCGAGGCCGCCGAGCAACTCCAGCAGAACCAGATGGGGAAGGCCCAGGCCCGCCAGGAGCAAGCCCGCAACGAGATGCGCGACCTGGTCGACGCGATCCAAAATCGTCGCGAACGAGAGCTTGCCCGGCTGGTCAAGGAACTTAAAAACGCCGAGAACGAGCTGGAGAAGACACGTGCCCGCCAGGCAGAGAACCTCCGAAAGATGCGCGAGGCCCGCCGCAACCCGGACGCGAAACAACGTCAGGAGCAACTTCAGCGGCTCGCCAGAGAACAGGAACAGATCCGAAAGGATCTAGAGAAACAGCTTCAGCGGCTCGCCAAGCTTGGGGCCGACGTCGCCGAGCGCGCTGGCCGGTCGGCGTCAAGCCGGATGGGCCGGGCACAGCAGGATATGGACAACGATCAGGGCGAGCAGGCCGAGAAGGACGAGGAAGAGGCTCTCGCCGATCTGGAAGAAGCCCAGGATGAGATCGAGCAGGTCCGCCGCGACGCCGAGGAGCAACTCGCGAACGAGCAACTGGCCCGCGTCGGCGACCAGATTGCCTCAATCGCCGAGAGGCAGCAGAAGGTCGCCGATCAGACGAAGGACTACGACGGTCGCAGGAAGGAAGGCAAGCTCACCCGGGGCCAGCAGGTCGGTGTCCGAGGGCTAGGCGACATTCAGACCGGGTTGAAGGACGAGACCGGTGAGCTGACCGAGACGCTCGAAGGTGCCCCGGTCATCGCCCTGACGCTCCGGCGGGCCTCAGACAAGATGGAGGAAGCAGCCTCCCGACTCCATGAACTCAAGACCGACCGCGAAACCCAGGACGCGGCGAGGGCAGCGGCCGACCGCTTCAAGCAGGTTCTCGACTCCTTGAAAGCCGACCGCGGACGGAACGGTGGTCAGCAGCAGGGAGGAGGGGGCGGCGGTGGCGGCGGTGGCGGCGGTGGTGAGGGCGACGGTATCCCGCCGGCAGCCCAGCTCAAATTGCTGAAAATGCTCCAGCAGGAGATCAACGAGCGGACCGAGGCGCTCGATGAACAGCGTCGCCGCCGCAAGGAACTCGCGCCCGAGCAGTCGGCCGAGCTCAAGAAGCTCGCCGAGGATCAGGGCACCCTGGCCGATCTCGTCCGCGACATGACCCGCCCCAGGCGGGACGATGGGGAGGAATAAAGATGACCACGATCCGAACATGGGCGGTGCTGGTCGCGGCGGTTGGGCTCTCCTCGACGGGGTTCGCCCAGGAGACTGCCCTGACCAGGGACGACCCAATCGACTCCATCCTGGAGAAACTCTCCGACTCCAAAACCGGGGACGATAAGAAGGCCGATCGGCCCGCCGCGACGGAGAAGAAAGCATCTGACAAGGCCAGGCCAACCGATGCCGGTCAGAAGCCCGGCGCCGCGAAGGGCAATGCCGATCAACCATCGAAGTCTGGCGGGACCCCGAAGCTCGACGGTCAGGATCAGGAAGTCGACGACTTTTTGAAGAAACTGGGAGAGACGGTCGACACTCCCGCACCCGACGATCCGCAGCGGGGCGGCAGTCCCAGCGGTGAGAAACGCGAATCGGGAGGGATGCCGAAACCTCAGGGGCCGGCTGAGAAGGACAAGCTAACCGCCAAGGACAAGGAGACTGACCAGCATCTCGAAGAACTCACGGGACGCAAGCGCCGTCGTCGGCAGGACGACGGCCAGAGAGGCGGGGCCGCCGGAGAGCTCATCAAGGAGATGCGCGACATCGAGCAAAAACTGGCGAAACCAGATACCGGCGAGAAGACCCGCGATGAGCAGAAACAGATCGTCAAGCGGATCGAGACGATGATCGAGCAGGCACAGCGATCGGGCTCCTCGTCGATGCGGATGGTCGTCCGTCGCCGACTGCAGCAAGGTCAGAAGCCCGGCCAGCAACAGGGCCAGACCGAAGGAGCGATGGCCCAGGGCCCGCCGCCCTCGAAGCCGCTCAAGCCGACGAACAAGCATTCCAGCGCCAGTGGCAAGAACATCTGGGGCCACCTCCCGCCCGAGATCCGGGCGGAGATCGACAACATGATTAACGAGCAGCCCCTCGCCAGCAAGGAAGAATTGATCGACCGATATTACCTCTCCGTCGGTAAAGGGAAGCCCATTCGGGAGGAGTCGCCATGATCGCCGGACGCGCAGGTCTCGAGCGGCTGGCCTTGATGGCGATCATCGCCCTCTCCCCGATCATCGGAGGATCGGCGCCAGCCCAGGAAGCCGAGAAGGAGCCGGCGAAATCGATCGGCCGGTTCGGCGAGGGCCGCCGTGGGGACGTTCCCGAAGGCACGGCGGAGATGATGACGCCGGAGACCGACCGGTCGATTCGGTCGGGGCTGGCCTGGCTGGCGAGGAGTCAGCATCCGGACGGTTCGTTTGGCAGCGGGACGTACCGTGGGAACATTGCGGTGACGAGCCTGTCGGGTCTGGCGTTCATGGCGAGCGGTTCGAGCCCTGGCCGCGGCCCGTATGGTGGTCCGATCGACAAGGCGCTGGGTTACGTGATGGAGAACACGGCGCCGTCGGGGTTCATCGCGGTTCCTGGTTCGGCGACGCACGGTCCGATGTACTCGCACGGGTTCGGGACACTGTATTTGGCCGAGGCGTACGGGATGACGCGTCGTCCGGAGATTCGGGAGAAGCTTCGGAAGGCGGTGCAACTGATAGTCGACACGCAGAACAACGAGGGTGGCTGGCGGTATCAGCCAGTGAAGCACGACGCGGATTTGTCGGTCACGATTTGCCAGATCAATGCGTTACGAGCGGCGAGGAACGCGGGACTGTACGTGCCCCGGGAGACGGTGGAGGCGTGCATCCGGTACGTGAAGCAGTCGCAGAACCCGGACGGCGGATTCCGATACATGCTCTCCGGCGGGCCGAGCAGCGAGTTTCCCCGATCGGCGGCGGGTGTGGTGGCGTTGCAGAGCGCGGGAGAGTACGACTCGAAGGAGATCAACGACGGCATCGCCTATCTGCGAAACGCGAGACCGAGGATGCGGTTCGGTCGTCGGAACAACCACTACTTCTACGGCCAGTATTATGCCGCACAGGCGATGTGGATCCAGGGGGGCGCGTCGTGGGCCGAATGGTTTCCTGCGACCCGCGAGGAGATTCTCCATCGGCAGTCGGTTCAGGGCTTCTGGTCGGACACCACGGTCTGTCATGAATATGGGACGGCGATGGCTCTCATCATTCTCCAGATACCGAACAATTACCTGCCGATCTTCCAGAGATGAGCGGCGGTAGACCTGTCGGTCCGCGATCTAACCAGGCTGTATTGGGGAAAGTGATGAACCTTTTCAAAAAAAATCAATCGATCCTCTACCCAGTGTGCCTGATCGTCGCGGCCTCATCAGTCGATGCAAGGGGGGGCTTGCAGGACGGACCCGATTCGACCTTCCAGGCGAGAACGATCGACGGTCGAGAGATCACCGGGCGGATCGTTTCCTTCGGCGATCACGAGGTGACCCTGGTCATCAAGGGCGGCAAGAAAGAATCGTTGAAGTTTGATCGGCTGGTCCGGATCGCGCGGGAGACGGTGGTTGGGATTCCGGCGGGTGAGAACAGCCAGGCGGTCCTGCTTGGTGACGGCGACCGTCTGATCCGGGCCTCGATTCGAGGGGCAACCGAGACGGTGCTCGAGGTTCGGTCGGAAGCTCTCGGCAAGCTCGATATCCCGCTCGGGAACGTGCTAGGTCTGATCCTGGCCGTCCCGGGGCGACCGACGGATCTGGACCGATTGATCGAACGAATTCGGACGGAGCCTCGGCAATCGGAGGTCGTCTGGCTGGCGAACGGCGACCGCGTGGCCGGGAGCTTTCTCGGGATGGACGAGCGATCGATCAGGTTTCAGAGGGATCAGAAGCCGGTGGAGATCGACCGCGGTGGAGTGGTCGCTCTCGGATTCGATCCAAAACTCCTCGATTACCCAAGACCGAAGGAAGCGTTCCTGGAGGCGAGTCTCGTCGATGGGACGAGGATAGGCCTTACCCGAATTCGGTTGGTCGAAGGGAACATTGAGGCGACATCTCGGTCGGGACTCGCCATTCGCTTTCCCGTCTCCGAGCTAGCGAGATTGCAGGGACGATCCGAGTCGGTGGTTTATCTGTCAGAGCGTCCGCCGGCGCGGGCGCAATACGAGGAGTATGTCGGGCCGACTCTTCCGTTTCGGGTGGATCGGACCGTGGACGGTCATCCGATTCGCCTCGGAGGCCAAACTTTCGATCGTGGGATCGGGACGCAGAGCCGGACTTTTCTCGCCTATCGGATCGAGCCGGGGGACCGACGGTTCCAGGCGACCATCGGAGTGGACGAGCGGGCCGGTCCGCTCGGAAGTGTGGTCTTCCGCGTGTTCGTAGACCGCCGCGAGCGGTTCCAATCCCCAGCCATGACTGACCACGACCCACCGAAAACCCTGGACATTGATCTCGACGGCGGTAAGATCCTCATTCTGGCGACTGAGTTCGGCGAGCGGGGAAATGTCTGCGATCTTGCCGACTGGGCCGAGGCCCGGATCATTCGCCAGGGGCCAGAGACGATTGAGGAATCCAAGAATCGAACGAGCCCCTGACCGGGCTCCCTTCCTCCGCCAGGTTGCAGGGTCGTGGTATCCGTATTGCCTGGGAATCGGGCTTGACCGGCGAGGGGACTGAAGACCGTCGCGGTCCTGGCTGTTGACTGCGCGAGTCGACTGGCACCATGAGGTAAACATGAGCGGCGGAATCAGTGGTGACTCGGACGAGGCTGAACGTCTCAAGGAACTGGGGCATCTCTCCGCAGCCGTGGGGCATCATGTGATCAATGCCTTTAGCGCTGTGGTGAGTAACGCCGAACTGATCCGCTCTCACGCCCATGGGCCGAATCGAGATCTCAACGAAATGGCGGCGATGGCTGCGGCGATCATCGATAACGCCCTGGGAGCCTCTCATGTTCCCCGGCGACTCATTGATTACACCCGGCGATTCACCTCGCCGGGCTTCGACGAGAAAGCGGATCCCGTTGTCCTGATTGATTTGAACCTCGTCCTCCGCGAGACCGCTGAGAGCCAAAAGGCCGCCGATGGTGGGAATGTCGAATGGGTGCTGGACCTGCAGCCCATCCCGATGATCCGCGGGAGTTCCTCACAGATCCGGTCGTTACTCGGCTACCTGATCCAGAATGCTCGCGAGGCGATGCCCCAAGGCAAAGGTCGTATTAGCTTCTCCACGCGGCTTGAGGAACGGAACTGGATCGTGCTCGAGGTCCGCGACAGCGGTGCCGGTATGAGTGCCGAGGTGCTCAAACGGGCGACCGAGCCGTTCTTCACCACGAAGCCGGGTCGGAGTGGGATCGGCCTGAGTGTGGCTCACGGTATTTGGCGACGGCATCGAGGCGCCCTCTCGATCGAGAGTCAATCCGGAGAGGGGACGATGATCCGCCTCGCCATTGAGGCGCACGGGCCACCGCCCGCGATCGAACCGACCGCTGCATCGCGTGTGAGCGAGCCGATCGGTTCAACTACGGAAGACTGGCTGGATACCGACAGATAACTCCCTGTCGCGTCGAGTTGATCGCGACTCCCTCCTGTTCCCATGGAAAGAGAGGGTCCGCGACGCTCTCGGACGATGAGGACGCGTACGACTTGGTCCGTTTCCTTGCGTTCGGCACCGGCTTTGCGGACAAACTGCGACTGCGGGCCCATCGCTGCCACTTCCCCACCCGCACCGCCGTCCCAGACTGACTCCCGATGCCACGGGATGCTGGGACCACCTTGTAGAGGATGTCCGCTGATGAAAGTTCAGGAGATCATGACTCGAGAGATCGATGTCGTCTCGCCCGAGACGACACTACGTGATGCTGCGGAGCGGATGCATCAGCTCGATGTCGGTGTTCTGCCCGTTTGTGAGATGGACCGACTGGTCGGAGTGATCACCGATCGCGACATCACCGTCCGCGCGACCGCCGACGGACTCGACCCATTCGCCACCCAGGTGGGTGAGGTGATGTCGAGAGAGAACCTGATCATCTGCTCGGAGGATGAGGACGTCGAGGTGGCGACCCAGAGAATGCGAGAGCATCAGGTCCGGCGCCTGCCTGTGCTGGACCGAGATCAGCGATTCGTCGGGATCCTAACGCTGAGAGATGTCGCCGTTCCCCTGGAAAATGGCGAAACTTCGACAGCGACTCTCAAGCCCGTATCCCAGCCTTGCTGACCCCATCGAAACACACCCGTCGTCTCCCGGTTTTCACCCCGGATGTCGGAACCTCCTGGTTCCTGTTACGATGCCTTCGTGGAAATCGCACGGAACCGGGGACGGCGTATGATCGCTATCATCGACTACGGGATGGGTAATCTGCGGAGCGTTCAGAAGGCCATCGAGACGGTCGGAGCATCGGCCGAGATCACCGGAGATCCTGAGACGATACGAAGAGCCTCGAAGGTGGTGCTTCCCGGTGTCGGCGCCTTTGCCGATGCAATGGCTGAACTGCGACGGACCGGCCTCGGAGAGGCCTTCTCTGAGGCGGTTGCGGCGGGGCGGCCTTGCCTGGGGGTTTGTCTCGGTCTACAGCTTCTGTTCGAGTACAGCCTGGAGGACGGCGAGCACAAGGGCCTCGGACTTCTGCCTGGAAGAGTCATCCGTTTTCGCGTGCCTTCCGGGTTGAAGGTTCCGCACATGGGCTGGAACACGCTACGAATTCGACGTCCCTGCCCGATCCTCAATGGACTTGAGGACGCTCCGTCGGTCTATTTCGTCCACAGCTACCACGCGGAAACCTCGGACGACTCCATCGTCGCGGCCGAGTCGGATTATCCGGATGCATTCCCTGCGGTTGTCTGGCGAGAGAACCTGATGGCCTGTCAGTTCCACCCCGAGAAGAGCCAGCAGGTCGGCCTGGCAATGTATGACCAGTTCGTCAAGCTTTAAGCGAATCGAGAGCCTTGAAGCAAGGTTTCAATTGGCTTCAAGGCGGTGAAGGGCCGTGGGAAGGGTGTCGACGATATCGAAGAACCGGGTAAGGTTCATGGTCTGGAAGAGATCGGCGATGTAGGGACCCGCCCCGAACATCACGACCTTTCCCTGCCGCCGGTCAATCCGTCGCTTGAGCGTGACGAGGAAGCCGATCTCGGAGCTGGCGAGGTAGTTGACATCCGAGAGATCGAGGGCAAACCTCGAGCCGGGATGACTCTCGATCAGCTTGTAAAGCCAGTCTCGCTGGCTACTCTGCCAGTCGGTAAAGCCGTCATCGGTCGCCTCGAACGTGACGATCAACACGCCACGATTTTCATTGGTCGAGAATTTGAGCATGGCGAAACGTCTCCGATGGCAGTGGCCTGCGGGAGGGCCCAGTTCGCTCGGACCGAGGAATCGTGGCGACCATCGAGCGCGTCGAGGACGGTGCGAATAGGGGACTGTGCTGCGATCGACCTCGGTCGCAACGGTTCGATTTCTCGTTCGCCTCCGGATCGAGGTGAGCGCTGGAATGAAGGATTCTCGATGATCGAACGCGGCCCATAACGTCGGGCCGCGGGGCCAGCCGGGTGCTATTTCAGCAGTCGCCCCCGGCCTCGGTTTCGATTATCTCTGTCGCGATCGAAGGGGGATAGGTTTTTTTCCCTCTTGCTCGCGTCGGACTGGGCGCGAACGGCCTCTCGGGACACGTTCAGGCTGAGGTCAGAGACCTCGCACTCCCGGCTCGATGTAGCAGATTCTACCTGAAACGTTCCCCACCGAACGTTGCAGGCCAGATCCAGATTCTTGGTGGCAGGCGCGTCCTTCGAGGATAGAGAGTATGTAAACTCAGGTTCGGAGTCGATGGAAGCTCGAGTCCCCTCGCGGAGCGAGATGGTTTCGAGGTTCAGGGAAAGCTCGGTCGTCCCCCCGTTCCGGGCACTCATTCCGGTGCGGTCGTGGTGGTCCTTCACCTATCGACCGTTGCACCCACAGAGGCCCGTTGAGATGCCGAGACCATCCTCGAGGTAACGCAGGGGCGCGTGTTACAGGAGGATCCGTTCCTTCAGGTGCGTGCATCTCGCGTGAACGCCGATCCTAGCGGCCGATCGTTTTACTCGCCCTGCAGCGTGGAATGCGAATTGTAATCGGAAATGCGGCCGGAATCCATCGGTCTACTCATCCTCCTCGCGTGAAGAGCAGCCCGGGATCATCTGGACCCCCGCCGAGGACCGTGAACTTGAAATGGTCGGCGTCCTTCCAGGTGACATCGCCGACCATCGCATTGGCCTGATCCTGCGCGAGTGTCAGGATGCCGTTGACGAAGCTCGCCGCGCCCTTGAACTCCTGGACCTGTCCCTGGCGAGCGACCCTCCAGGTAAAGTGCTCGGGATCAGGAAAGATGACGGTGATCTGGGTATCCGGAGCGGGCTGGACGGTCCAGGTGCCGGTCAGGTTTCCTGAGGGGGCGGATGCCGGCTGTCCGGAGGCTCCCGTAGGAGTCGTCCCGGCTGGGGCCGATGGAGGCGTAGTCGTTGCACCGACTCGGGGTGTGGGCGGTTGCAATTGCTGCAGGAGTTGCGCCGAGAGGCGATCACTGGGTCGAAGCCGGACCACCTCGCGATACTGGGCAGCGGCGGCCTCGGCGTGGCCCTCGGTCAGGTAGTGATAGGCCAGGACAAATCGCGCGGGTGCTGATTCCCGGTTCTGGGTTACGTAGGCCTCGAGGGCTCGAAGTTGCTGGGTGTACGCCTCGGGGTCGCCATAGAGGCGAATCAATGTAGACCAGTCCCAGCCGGGTCCGACCGAGAGCACGGCGTAGAGCGCTGCGGCGGCCTCATCGTATCGGCCGAGAGCGAAGAGGGCCAGCGCGCGAAACTCGTGCAAGGTAGGATCGTTCGCAAGTGTGGCCAGCGCCTGCTCGTCGAGGTTGAGCGCCCCGCCGTAATCCCCCTGCTGGAAGAGGACGCGAGCCTGCTCGAATGTGGCCATGGCCTGGTTGGTCGGGCCCTCGTCCGGGACCGAAGCGCTGGCATCGATCGGCTGCGAGTAGTCGTAGACGATAGGTTGCTGGATGACCGTCGTCCCGCCGAAATAGGGGTTGGCGTAGCTGGAATAGCCCCAGTTGTAGAGCATCGGGCCGAACAGCCAGGAACTGATCCCGTAGCCCGCACCGAGGCCCAGGCCGAGCCCGAGGCCACTGCCAAGTCCCCAGCCGAATCCCCCATAGCCGAGCCCGCCACCGTAGCCGCCCCAGTAGCCGTACCCGGGGTAACCATATCCGCCGCGCCATCCCCATCCGCCCGGATAATGACCGTTCCAGTAGCCGTGAATCCAGTCGCGATGATAATTGAGGTATCGGTTTTGATAGCCGAAAGCAGGCCGGTTCTCGAACCGGTTTACGTTCATATTTTCATTTCGCATGGGCATGCGATCAAGGCCGCCGGGCCGAGAACCGAATTCGGGGCGGGCCATCGGGGCACGCTCGAACCCGGGTTGGCGGCCGAATTCCCTGGCGTTGAAGGCTTGCGGACGTATGCCACCGGTCTCGAACCGAGGTGATTCGAACGATCTGGGCATGCTGAAGGATGGGGTCCGGTTGAAGGCCGGTGCCGAGGGGTGATAGGCGCCCATCGGGTGATAGCCGCCTCCGAAGCCGCCTTCAAAACGACCCCCTCCGCCGCCGAAATGGGCGCCTCCGCCGCCGAACCCACCGTGGCCCCCACCGTGGCGAGCCAGGGCCGGTGAAACCGAGATGGCGACGAGAGCCAATAAAAACAGACCGACCGCTCGGATCGACATGGGAGGTGCTCCGTTGGTCTGGATTTCAGGGCGTTCCGGGCTGGGGGGGTCTGCGGACCATCAGATACTCGGCGCGGTCGGGGACGACGCGATCGCCGACCGTCCGCTCGACCGAGGTCCATCGGGCGGAATGCGCGTCGATTTTCGAGAGGGCGTGAGTCGCGGTGGCAAGCCGGCCATCCGGCAGGATCCCCGTCGACTTGATCACCCATCGGTCGCCGGCCCGGCTCCAGAGGCCCGAGCCGTGGCCACCCTCGGAATCGAAGACCCACGACCGGATCTGACGCGCCTGGGCATCCCATCCGATTCGCTCGTTCACCGTCATGACGGACTTGCCGCGCACGCGGACTGTGAAATCGCGGAGCAGAAAATGCCCGTCAGGCGACCACTTGCAGAGGATCTGAACGACCGAGTCGGGACTCTCATCGTTCCATTCACCGACCAGCCAGGCCAGCTCCTCAAGTTGATGGTGCGCGCTGGCACTCGGATCTCGTTCCTCGCGGGCACTCGAGTATCGCCACTGGCCTCCTTGCCTGACGTAGAGGACGGTGTATCGGCGAGTGGAGGGGGATTCCGTACCGACCTTCACGGTGGTTCTCCCCTCCTCCTGCGCGACGTCGGGAGCCAGGAAGCGAACCGAGTCCGGAGTGATGGTCAGGCTCGCCCCAGGCCGTCGACGGAAGATGGCGGTGAAGACGTCCTGGATCGCCCGACGCCCTCGGATCCGATCGCCGTTCTCGTCGATCATCTCGGCGTCCTCTGTGAAGAGCGACGCGAGAATCGCGGCGTTTCCGGTCTTGTAGGCGTCGGCATATTGCTTCCCGAGCGAGTGAAGGGCCTGCTCGTCGGCCGACCGCTTCCCTGGACCTCCATCCTGCCCATTGGCGACGGCCGAGGCTGCGAGCCAGGTCGCGGCCAGGACGATACTCCATCTCGCCTTTTGCATGGTGGATCGCTCTCGATCGTTGGGCGGAGATAAGATGCATCTGAGACCCGCGCTACGCTGGATCCTACCGCAATCATGGTCCTGGGAGATCGATACTGCAAGGGGCGGCTGTCCGGGTCTTCCAGGCGACTCTCCTTCGGTTTACGATGATTGGGATTTCGCCATCTCGTGGAGGATTCGGGAGTATAATGTCATGGAATCGGCCGATCGCGCCGACCGGGAATCGACGGACGCGCTGCTCGAATTCCGGGGAGAATTCCCGATCCTCGAGCAGACGAATTACCTGATCAGCAACTCGCTCGGCGCCGTCCCACGCGCAGCCTGCGACTCCCTGAAGGAGTATTACGACACCTGGGCGACGCGGGGTGTGCGCGCCTGGGAAGAGGGGTGGTGGACGCTGGCGTCGGACCTCGGCGACCTTGCCGCACCGATGATCGGAGCTCGTCCGGGTGAGGTCGTCTTC
>DAIDJI010000019.1 GCA_027451455.1 Planctomycetales bacterium
CCCGGACGAAGCCCAGGGTCTCGCACCGATCGCCAGCCGGAACGGACTCGAACAGGGGAGCCGGCTCTTCCAATAAAACCAGGAAGGTCGGCCGCGAGAATCCGTCCATCTGCGGACCGGCTTCGATCAACCTCGGACAAGGTAATCGTGGGCGCGAACCAGCGCGACGATCGCCTGGTCGCTGGCGTCCTCGGCCACCTTGTTGCCCTGATTAATCGCGACGAGGAAGGCGCGGTTGATGACAGGCGCCAGCCAGATTCGCACATACCAGGCAGTGTTGCTTCCGTTGTGGTTGAAGGCCCGGCCGCCTGCCCAGGTGCGCTGGACGACCGCCCATCCACCGGCATAATCAAACCCGGGCTCCGGGGTGTGCAGGACCCGGAAGGTCCCGGCCTTCAGAAGTCGCGGACGCCCGCGCTCGGCCGCCATGTGAAGCGCCGCGAATCGAGACCAGTCGGGGATCGTGCAATGCACGGTTCCGGCCGGCCCTGCCGACGGGGCATTATCGGCCTGCGTCGGCTCGATCCGACCCCGGCTCTCGTGGTGGCCCCAGGGCTGATCGACCTTCCCCCAGGTTCCTGGGCAGCCGAACCCGGCCGAGGTCATCCCGAGCGGCCCGAAGAGCCGGGCCCGCATCAGGTCTTCCCATCGCGACCGGCTCACTCTTTCGATCATCGCCCCGACCAGCGCGAAGCCGACGTTTGAGTACGAGTAATTGGATCCCGGGCGATGAGAGGGCGGGTGATCGAGGTAGTCGGTCAGGATGCCCAGTCGCTGCTCGGCCGGGGTATCGCCGGGCAAGCGCCACCAGGGGACGTCGGGCGGGAGCCCCGCGCGGTGGGTCAGAAGTTGAGCGAGCGTGACCGCTCGAAAGTCGGGATGGACGTTGGCGATCAGGTCGGGAAAGACCTCGCCGATGGTCGAGCCCCACGAGAGCTTCCCTTCCTCGACCATCATTCCGGCGAGCGTCGCGGTCATCGCCTTGGTGCAGGAGCCGATGTGAACCTGGTCGGTCACAAGGATCGGCGCCTTTGACCCGATCTTGCGCAGGCCGATGGCCCCGATCGCCGCCATCCGGTTGCCGGCGAGAATCCCGCCGATGATTCCTGGCAGGTGATGGTCGTCGCGGATCGGAGCAAGGATCTCGGCGACTCTCGGATCGGCCTTGATCGCGACCTCGCCCTCGGCCTCGTCCGGCCGCCCCTCCGGCGATTTCTTCCGGACGCCAGCATTCTTGCGCTTCGGTTGCTGGGCCATGGAGGCCCCGGCAAGTCCCTGCCAGACCGCCGCCCGGAGGAATCCGCGACGCCCGAGCATGGCCGTATCCGGCGCGATCCGCCGGCTCCTGGAACGGCGCCAGGGTCGAGCCGCCGCGATCGCCCGCGCCACGGCCCCACCACGATTCCGACGCCTGCCACTCTCATTGTCGAGCCCGACCCCGCTGAAAGGGAAGGGCTTATCGTTCGGATTCGTCCCACCCAGGACAATCCTTCCGTCGAGGCAGGATGAATGGCTATTGGGCCCTGGCGAACCACTCCGTTTGGCACCTCGACTTCGTCTTCGAGGTCGATGGTCGAGCGGAGATCGTCCGTACTCCCAGGGATAAAGTCGAGAGCTTGCAACCTGGGCGGATAGGCGGGCGGGATACAAATCAGCAATGGTTTTGGATGTTAATCAATGGCTCCCGACTCTTTATCCCCTTTTGACCCTTGATCCCCCTTCACCGTCCAGGCGGCCGAGGATGGACCCGGGCGCTTGTCCGGTCCGGCCCGGTTCCGGTCGGCGGTGGTGTGGGAGCACGTGGCGCGGCGGCTGGCGCGGGCGGCGGCGGGCGAGCCGAGGGTTCTCGGTCGTCAGCGCGATTGCGCCTGATCCCCCTTGCGCATCAGGGCCTCGTATTCGCCCCAGAAGGCCTGCCAGTCCTTACGCTCGGTTTCGGGCAGCCGGGCCAGGGCGTCGGCGCCGCGGACCGTGGCCAGGTCGGTGTCGCGGATCCACCATCGGATGACGGAAAGGGCCGTGGCCCGCTCTGCCGGCGAGCCGGATTCGAACACTCGAGCCCAGGCTGCAACCTCGGCACGGAGCCACGCGAGGGCACGGCGGCGGAGGTCGGCCCTGGCGGCCTCGTCGATCGGCCTGGCATCTTTGGTCTGGCCGGATGCGACCAGCAGCGCGGCACAGGCTGCATTGTAGCGGTGCTGCAACTTGCGGTTGTCGCCGAGCTTCGGGTCTTCGTCGAGTGCCTCGGACCAGAACCTGAGGGCTGCTGCCTTGAGTTCCTTGTCCATGCACATCTGCGCCAGGTCGAGCCGCTCGCCGACATTCCTCGGCCGATCGTCCCCCTTCAGGATAGCCGGAAGCCGCTCGGACAGGGCCGCGAGCGTTTCGATCTTGGCGAACCACTCGGGCGGGTGGTGGTAATCGACGAGAGAACGTCCGCTGAGAGTCCGCGCTTCGCGAATCACCGCGACGGCACCGGCGTAATCCGTCTTCCGGCGGAGGGCGTTGGCATAGTCCGTGTAGAGCGGGAACAAGTCCGGACTGAGCCGCAATGCCTCGCGAAATTCGGGCAGTGATTCGTCGAACTTAAGGGCCGAACTCAGAGCAGCGGCGAGGGATCCGTGGAACCGACCTTCGTTCGGCCCCAGGCGGATCGCCTCGCGTAGCTCGCGGAAATTATCAGGGCTCTTTCCCTCCCAGCCGAGCGCGATACCGAGCATCCAGTGTGCCACCGGGTCGGCCGGGTTGAGGCGGACGGCCTCGCGACACTCCGCCTCAGCCTCCTCAAGCCTCCGGGCGGCGATCAGGGCGATGCTCACGACGATGCGCGTCGAAACACTGACCGGGCGAAGCGCCAGCGCCGCCGTGAGGTGGTGCACGGCCTCGTCGGGTTCGGGGAAGATATCATTCGACGACGGGCCCCCCTCAATCGCGGCTCCGAGCGCGAGGGCCAGCTCAAAGTGAATGCGGAAGTCGTCCGGGTACCGTCTCGAGGCGCGGCGCAAGACCCGAGCGGCCCGGGCTCCGTCGTCGCTGCCGAACTTGAGCAGGCGCGCCAGGAGCAAGAGCCCCGGCGCCGGCTGCTCCTCGAGCCTGGGATCATCTGCCAGTCGCCGGAGCATCTCGACGGCCTCGGCATCGTTGCGGCCGAACTTCGCCCGCAGGGCGTCGCGCCACGGATCAGGGTCGCCTCCCCGCGCAGCGACGACCAGGCGCCGCCAGTCGGCCTCCGCCCGGCCCAGCCGCCGCCGGACCAACGACCACTCATCGAGATAGCCGGCGATCTCGATCGGATCCGTCCGAGCCGCCAGCCAAGGACCCGCCTCCTCGGGCGGGGTCGAGTCGAGGTCGAGCCCGGCCTTGCGGAAGACGGCGGCATATTCGGAGTCGGATCGCTTCAGATCGCGGTGATGGACCCGGCTGCCCCGGATCGTTTCCAGGTCCGCGAGCAGGACGCGATCGGTCTCGATCTGCCGGGCTTTCTCGGCGGCCGCGACCCGATCGCGCTCGACGGCGGCCATCAACGTATCCACCCGGCTCCTGAGCGGTGCATCCGCCTCGCCTTGGGCCAGCAGCCCCTCGACCCGTCGAGCCGCCGCGACGGCCGCCGACCATCGGCCCGCGTCGCCCGGCGGGGCCGACCGGGCTTCGCCGAGCAGGCGCGAGGCGTCGACCAGGGCTTCATCGACGGCCCGAATCGTCCTCGCCGTCCGGTCGGCCCTCTGCTTCTGGTTCCAGGCGTAGCCTCCGCCGCCGAGGAGTGCCAGAAGAACGAGGGACGCCGCCACGACCGTGGACAAACGTCGACGCGCCCGCTCCTCCACCCGCTCCAGGTCGGACCGGCGCAGCCGCTCCTGAACCCCAGTGAGGTGCGCCGTCACGCGATCAGAGACCATGGCGGCCGACCCCGGCCGGTCCTCGGGCTCCCGGGCCAGGCAGTCCTTCGCCAGCGCGATCAGCTCGGCGTCGGCGCCGTTGGCATCAATGCGCGCAAATGCGTCAGCCAGATCGCCCGCCGCTGCCTTGCCCTGGATCTCGCCCGCGGTCCGGCCGGTGAAGGCCGGCTGCCCGCTGAGGATCTCGCAGAGGATCGACCCGAGCGCGAAGACGTCGGCACGCTCATTGACCCGTCCCACCTCGCCGCGGGCCTGCTCGGGGGCCATGAACGATGGCGTGCCCAGCACCGACCCGGCCCGCGACAGGTCGGAATCGCCGGAGAGGCTCCGGGCCGTGGCGATGACCGTCTCGTCTCCGTGGACCTTGCCGGCCCCGGCGTCGTCAACGGCCCCGCCGCGGGCGAGGACCTTGGCCAGCCCCCAGTCCATCACCTGGACCTCGCCGAAGGCGCCCACCATGACGTTCGACGGCTTGAGGTCGCGGTGGATCACCCCGCGCGCGTGGGCATAGGCGACCGTCTGCGCTACCGCCTCGAAGATCGTCAGCATCCGCGGCAGGCCGTCGCGGGGGTCCTTGCGGGCGGCAAGGAGCCGGGCGAGCGTGTCCCCTTTCACCAGCTTCATGCTGAAGAACGGCCGGCGATCGCCCAGAGTGCCCATCTCGTAGATCGGCACGACGCCCGGGTGCTGAAGCTGGCCGCCGATCTGGGCCTCCTCGACGAACCGGCGGACCATGTCGCCATCGTCGCGGAACTCCTCGCGGAGGACCTTCAGCGCGACGTCGCGGCCGAGGTCCGGGTCGCGGCCCTTGAGCACGGCGCCCATGCCGCCGCGCGCGATCTCGCCATCGATCCGGTAGCGCGTGCCCTGGCCGGGCTCTCCGCCCACCGGGTGGTGGAGCGGCGGCTCGGGACCGCCGTCGGTGTCGCGAAGCAGGACGTGCGGGACCGCGCCCACGCTCGCCGTGATCGTCTCCAGGATCCCCCGCCCCGCGGGCCGCTGGTCGGTCGGCTCGCCCGCGCCGTCGGGCCGGCCCGGGAGGCCGTCGCGTCGCCGCCGCCACTCGAGCTCGATGGCGATCAGTTCGGCCCTGAGGGCGGACCGGAACGGCCCGTCGCCGAAGGGCAGATGGTCCTCGAACCGAGGCCGATCGCCCGATCGCCACGCCGCCTCGAAGCGGTCGCAGATCCGGTCGATCTCCTCGGCCTCCCCGACCGAGATCGTCGGCGGCCCGTCGCCCCGGCCGTTGCCCGCCCCGATTCGAGGTTCGTTCATGACTCCCCCTCGGCCAGCCATCGCTTGCGGATCAGGGCCAGCTTCCGCTCGACGGTCCGCAGCCCACAGTCGAGGGCCCCGGCGATCTCCTCGTTGGAGTAGCCCTCCAGTCGGAGCCGGACGACCTGCCGGAGCGAGTCGTCCGAGAGGGCCTCGAACAGCCGGCGCGACTTGTCGGCCACGAGCATCGCGAACTCGGGCGACGGCTCATCGCCCGCGACATCGGCCAGTGCGCCCGGGTCGTCGAACGCGACGAGCCCGCCGCGCCTGAGGCGGAGCCCATCCCGCGCGGCGTTGCTGGCCTTGCGCGCGGCGATCGTCACGAGGAGCCGCCAGAGGTCGTCGCGGCCCTCGAGCCGATCGAACCGCCCGACGGGGGCGCCCCGGAAGAAGCTGTCGAACACGCTGAGCGCGACGTCCTCGCCGTCGGCGTGCCCTCGCGAAGCGCCCCGCAATCGCCCGTGGGCCAGCCGCGCGAACCTGGCGAAATAGCGGTCCCAGAGGAGCTTCGAGGCGTCCTCATGCCGCGAGGTCCCGAGGCCCCTGATCCAGCCGGTGACCGAGTCAGTGTCGTCGGTTCTCACGGGAACGTCCTTCGCTGATCCGGGCGGGCAGCGGCCGGGAGGGCAATGTAGCAGGCCCAACGCGGACCCGCAGGGGCATTTCTCCAGGAGATTAACCGACCTGAGGACGGAACGCGGGCCCCTCCTGGCTTATCACCGTTTGTGCGTCCGACCCGCCGCCCGAGGCTTTCTCGCCCCGGGGGGTGCAGCGGGCAAGTCATCTTCCTCGATCCTGGCGGGTCGGCGGCCGGGGCGGTGATCCTTTTCGTGAGGGGAAGGCCCCTGAGTCGAAACCGGGCCGCCTCCGGAGAGGATGTCGCCCAGCCTCCCATTCGTACGTCTAATCCCGATTCGGTCGATGTGGAATCCGATTGCATAGGATAGGCGTAAAGGAGCAAAAAACCATGCTCAGTAACCGCTCGCATCTCATCGTGCCCGCCGTTCTTGGCCTTGCCCTGGCCTTATCACTCGGAGGACCAGCCCGGGCCGGCTACGTCGTCAACGTCACCGAGAGCGGTGGGAATGTCGTTGCCACGGGAAGCGGGACCATCGACACCACTGATCTGACGTCCGCCGGAGGGGGTTTCAGCTTTCCGCAATTCGGAGCCGGTTCGGACATAGCACTGTTCGGACCCGTACCCGGACCCACCGCCGAACTTTTCAGCGGCCTATCTGGACCGTCCAGCTTCGGCACCGGCAGCGATATTGCCGCAACCGCCGACTCCGGCAACTTCGTCGGTTTCTTTGCCTCAGGAACCACCTTGTGGGTGCCGCAAAACTACGTCTCCGGCTCACAGCTGAGTTCGAGTGACGTTTGGAGTGGCCAGACTTTCAGTAGCCTCGGCCTGACAACCGGAACCTACGTTTGGACCTGGGGCAGTGGGGCCCACGCCGACTCCTTCACGATGAATATCGGCGTTTCCTCCGTACCCGAGCCAGCCAGCCTGGTATTGTTCGGCACAGGAGCGCTGGCGATCCTCGGCTACTCCCGACGGAAAGGAGCCGTAAAGCCGAAGATGGGACGGACGCGAAAAAAGGGACGTAACGTATGATTTCTCCAAAGATATCATCATACTTTAATATCTATTAAAGCTATCTGGTTTCTTTGATACATTGATTCTTCTGATCTCCTCTACGCCATGAATCGGGCCCGGATTCCCGTCGGATGGAAGAAAAGGGACATAACTAATATTGAGTGCTTGCTCGCAATATTGTCCCGTTATCCCTGTCCTGTTTCTGTTCTCTTCAGTTATGGTCTCTTTGATCTCTCCGTGATTCGTCCGCGGCAAACCATCCTGGGGCGTGGCATCGATGGGTCCGGTTCAACGCGCAGCTTTCAGGTCACCCCGTCGAAGCCGCGTCTCCGACCCGGCTCCTTCGCCTTGCAGGAGCGTGACCTTGACCCAACGCCAATCCACCACCGGTCCAGGACCCGCGAGAGTATTCGGATTCGTCCCGACGCTGGACGGCTCGTCGTCGTCTTCAACGCGGACCCTTGCCCCGTTGGTGAGGATGAAGGCTGGCCTGTCCGGGAGCCCTACCCAACAACCGCACGCCCCTGCGACTTCGACCGTCGCGATGGAGCCGGCCTCCAGGCGGGCGACCGACGGGTCGATCGTCCACCGCAGCACCCCTTCGACCGCCATCGCCGGGGCGGCCACGAGGATCACGAGTACCAGGAGCCAGCGCAGTTCGAGCCGTCGGAGCGTCACGTCAATGGCCGGACGTGACGCTGGGCGGCGCCAGACGGTCGAAGCCAGCCAGCCGCCTCCGACGGCGATGAGGAGCTGGGGTAGCAACAGGAGGACGGGCACACCCAGATCCTCCAGGGCGGCCCAGGCGGGGGACGACATGTCGGAGCCCGTCAAGTAACAGAGCGCGTCGAACACCGACTCGGTCCAGTGTTCGATCATTCGAGGACTCTCCGTGGCGAGACCGCAGTAGACCAGGAGGCTCAACCCACCGCACGCCACGAACCCGCGCAAGAACACCTCGTTAATCCCCCGTCCCCTGAGCAACAGGACGATGCCGGTCGTGAAGAAATTGGCCATCGGGACGGCGCCGAGGGCAAGGATCCACACCTTGTCGGTCAAGAGCGCCGGGCGATCACAGAGCGACCGCACCATCGCGTAGTCGATGGCGACGGCGGCCACGGCCAGTAAGATCGAAACGACCGAGATGCGAGGCTGTCTCATGGCATCCCTCCCGACAGCGATCGCGCAGCAACGACCACGGTGATCGTACCGGGGGCGAGCATCAGGTCAATCCTATCTCACACATGCCCCGGGCCACATGGAAAAGGGAAAAGGACAGGAAAAGGTGTCACAAATCGTTTTTTGCAATTTAATCCCGGTTCCTTCTATCGGTTGCGGACAAATGACTTGCGTCCCCTTTGTCAGCCCCCCGCTTCGCGATGGAAGTTACCCGCCACCGCGCAAGACTCGCTTCCGGCTGCTGGCCCAGCTCTACCGGACGGGATTGGTTACCCGCAGGGCTCCTGCAAAAGGTTTCACGTTGATGGCGATCCGCCTCTTCCGAGCTTCTTGGCGCAATGTCCCCTTTTCCTGACATGCTCGCAACTAACGCATGCTGGTCCGTTGTACCCGTCCACGAGCCGAGGGCGTCAAGGATGTAAAACGGAAGTTGGCCTTGTGTATCTAGGACCAATCGTGTTGCAGGCAGCAACGCTTGTACTTCTTTCCACTGCCGCAGGGGCATGGATTGTTCCGCCCAATCTTACCCTTCGCACGGGCGATCGAGACACGGCTTCGGCGCAATTCCCGGCCGGCTCGCTGCAGATCGGTCAGCTCAAACAGAGACAAGCCGGTCAGATCGACGAACCGCCAATGAACATTCAAGAGGGCGCCGGTGGCTGAATACTCCAATTCTAGTAGAAGGCGGCTCGATTCTCCGTTTGCTGCTGCGACCACCTGCGTATGACGCAGTGCCATCGTAGGGTCGCGGGGAACTGGTGGCGACCAGACCAGCAAGGTAAATGCAAAATCCCCGAATGTAGACATGGGACGGGCACGCCGTAGCGTGCGATTGTCATTTATAAGCTGGTCTATCGATGTGGCGAGCGTCTTTCTCTGCTCCCCGCTTGCATCGAGCAGAAAGCTCGCTATCCTGGAGCGCTTTTCCTTGTTCGACGCTGCGAGCACTCCTACGATCTCCGAAAGCCGCTTCGGTGTCTCTTGTTCGGGTATCTCTACAGACTCGCCATTGAACTTGGAGTCGTAGTAGTTGTCGATTCTTTTACGATAGCCGTCGAACACGAGCTTGGTGTTGTTCGACGCGCCAAATCCCTCTGCGTGCATGCTGTAGTTGTTGTTCTCCCAGTAAAGACCCAGATGGTCCATCTCGTCGAAGAGATCCACAAGCTGGGAGTGGGCAGCGAGCATGCGATGCTCGACGAAGTGCAAGAATCGAAGAGGATTCCGGAACAGGTCTGAGTAGGCGCGTAGGTCGTCGATCGAGAGGACCCACAC
The DNA here is from genome assembly GCA_027451455.1 of Planctomycetales bacterium. Classification (GTDB taxonomy): domain Bacteria; phylum Planctomycetota; class Planctomycetia; order Isosphaerales; family Isosphaeraceae; genus JAKAUH01. Next base: position 9,223 of record DAIDJI010000019.1, read on the forward strand.
GGAGCGCCGGCCGATATCGACGCCGACGCTGCGAAGATGGTTTGCACGCGCCGCGAGTTCAGTGAAGGCATCGAGAGTCACAGCACACACCGTGACGTGCCTGAAATCGGCTCGTCGAACACGGCCGATTTCATTGTGCTCAGCGTCGAATAACGCCACTTCCGTACTGCTCTCAAGATAGTCAACGAATCGGCTGCCTTGGATGGCCGGACTGCGGGCCAAGTTCTTGAGGGACTCAATGTGGGCTGGGAGATCCGTAGCCGGTGAGGTGTACGTGAAGGCCCCAGCCTTCACTTCGATGACGAAGAGGTGATCGTCGTACGAAAGAAGCCCGTCGGCCTCGTGCCACTGGGCCGAAGCGGTCCCCACCTTCCAGCGATAATAGACGGGCTTGAAGATCCGGGCTCCCGCGAGAATGTGACTGAGGTAGGTAAAGGGCAAATCTTCGGAAACAGCCTTCTGCCGATCATTCCAGACCTGTTTGTATCCGGGCTCCATCCGGAAGATGATCCTCTGCATGATGCGGTAGAAGTTGTCGAAGAGAGCGAATACATCGAAGCAGAGGACCCGCCCGTTCAGGCGTATGAATGGCCGCTTCATCGTCGGCCAGATCCGCAGTGGCCATCCTCGGAAATCGCCTTGGGCGAAGAACTCCTGCTCTTGACCCGGAAACCAGGAAAGCTCATCAAGGAGCGGCGTAGGGAGACTCGTCACCTTTTCCACATCGAAAAGATCGAGCCCGTGCAGCTCGCCAATGATCCGATCCCGGCGGGAGGCAAGTCGAGAATCTTCGAACAGCTTGTCCCGTAGGGCCTCAATATCAGTGAGACCAGTCTTCTCGGCTAGCTTAGCCAAGCCGTCCAACACTTCTTCACGGAACTGTTCGAAATCAACGAACAACTCGCTCAAGCCCCGGGTGAGCTTCGCCAGGATCTTCCCCAGCTCAGCGACTAACGTGGGGGCATCGAGACCGAACAGCCGAACCAGCGCATCCGAATGCGGCGTCAGAATCTCCAACAGGGCTTGCTCTTGGTGCGACTGGTATCTTTCTCCCCGCACGTTCATCCAGAGTATTTCCGCCCGGAAGCGAAACTCCTCCAACTCCATATCGGCGTTTGGGTCATCGGTTTGGAGTTTCGCAGTGCGACAGAGCTGGTAGTCCAAGGTGAGCCGGGCGAACAGATCCCGAACGTCCTGTGACAACTGCCTCCAGTCCTCATCACCGACCTGTTCGGTGTACGGCAAGATAGGATCGACAGAGGCTACGACGCTCTGAGCGTAGTCGATCATCCTCATCGCCGTGGCTCGTTCGCCGTCGCTCGGACCTCCGTCGGTGAGGACCATTAGACTGGTAAGCTCCCACCACGCCCTCTGAAGGAGCAACTCTGGGGGAAGCCGCGCGACACGATCCGCGATTCGGGTAACGATTACGTCGATATCCGTCATGACCTCGGGTAGGCGCTTCGCCATCTCTACCCTGTCCGACTTCCATTGCTCTGGGGTCGCACGGGATCTGCTTATGGCAACGTTGCCGAAGCGAGCGAACTCCAGAGGCCCGGCTGAGAAGTAATCGTCAGGCTTGCGGCGTAGCGACTTACGCCTGTCTTTCTTACTCCAATTCTTCATGGCTTCTCTCACTACTCTAAGGTAGATAACAGTGAGATGTGTACACGTTGTCTGTCGTTTCCCGCTCGACGGCGCCGATAGTCGGGCCTCTTCGAAGGCCCGGTTGGGCCGGATTCGATACCCGGGGCATGGCTCAACACCGGGTGGGCGACTTCATGCCGCCCACTCCCGGCAGAGCAGTTCCGCTTGCTCCAGGACCGTCTGGGTGGCCTTCTCCTGCTTGTCTGGCGCGGGGAGAAAATGGTGTCAGGGGAGAACGGCACGTCTTGTAGCTTCGAGGCGAAAATCTGGGTGATCTGAGGTGCACTCATTCTGCCCAGACTCTGGCCCATCTTCCTTGGAGACGTGCCATTCTTCCCTGATATCACAATTGGGACGTTTCGTCCAATCAACTCCGACCGAACGGGTTCGGCCCGGACGGGTTCGAGCGGGTATTTTTCCGCATGGCGAGAGCCAGGGGTTCCTTGCCCGCAAATTCGGTGGTCGGATCGAGGCCGACCGAAGACTCATGATCGAGCAGCCATTGCTTCATCGGAAGGCCGCCGCCGTACCCGGTGAGCGTTCCACCGGCCCCGATCACGCGGTGGCAGGGGATCACGATGGCGATCGGGTTGCGGCCGTTCGCCGCTCCAACCGCCCGCGCAGCCCCCGGCCGACCGATCCGACGGGCCTGCTCGGCGTAGCTGATCGTCTCGCCAAACGGAATCGAGAGCATGGCCTCCCAGGCCGATCGCTGGAAGGGCGTGCCGGCGGGGCGGAGCGTCAGGTCGAACTCGGTCCGATCGCCGGCGAAGTAGCCTTCCAGTTGCTCGATCGCCTCGCGGACCGCAGCCTCATCGCGACGCGTTTCCTGCGCCGATGGCAAGACGCCGGAGCCGTCGATCCCCGGGAGGTTCAGCCCGGTGAGGGCCTCGCCGTCGGAGATCAGCACAAGCTCGCCGATCGGACTCCGATACCGGCCGTACCACGATGCGAGAATTCCGGACATGGCGATTCTCCGGGATGGAAAACCTGAGACGGGTAGAGGCCGCCTTCGTCCTCGCGCGACAGGTTTGACCCTATAATAGCTGGCATTCCGGCCCAGGGCCAGAAACATCTGAACAGATCCCGGCCGAAGATCGATCAGGAGGGACGATTCTTCATGCACGATCAACCGGAGGGCCATCAGCGGCTCCGGCTGGTTGGGATCGGGCTCGCCGGCGCGGCGGTTGTTGTCCTGGCCCTCCTGGCACCCGACCTCTACCAACTGCTCCCGCATTCGATCCGGGATCAGGCGCGCCCGATCGTCCTCATCGGGACCGTGGCGGGCTACCTGGCCGCAAGCGGCATGGAACGGTTCGATCGATCGCGAGGCCGCGACCGCGCAGGCCTCCGCCTGACCCTCGATCGACTCGACGCGGTCGCCGTCGCGGGCCTCGACGGCGGCCTCGCCGCCACGGCGGGAGCCATCGCGATCGTCTTCCTCGCCGGATACATCCCGCACTACCTCCTCTGGCCCTGGTCGTGCGACACCGACACCTTCGCCGTGCTCGCCCGGTCGTGGGACCAGGGAATCCGACCCTATCGCGAGATCCGCGGCTACAACTTCCCGGGCGCCATCTACCTGCACTGGACGCTCGGCAAGATCTTCGGCTGGGGACGAACCTGGCCGCTCTACGCGGTCGACTCGCTCGGACTGGTCACGCTCGGGGTGGTCCTGGCCGCGTGGAGCCGTCGGTGCCTGGGCGGGATGTTCCCAGGTCTTGCCGCGTACGCGTTTTTCCTGACGTTCTCGCTGAGCCATAATTTCATGACAGTCGCCGAGCGAGACTGGCACACCGCGCTCCTGATGGCGATCGCCCTGATGGTGCTCCAGGCCTGGCCAGGGCGCGCCTCGCGCGGACTCTCCGCTCTCCTGGCCGCCGCCGCCTTGACGACCCGGCCTCACGCGGTCGTCTTCCTTCCGGCCATGGCCCTTGCGGTCCTGAATTCGTCCCCCAGGAGCCAGCGCACCAGAGGACGCCTCCTGGCCGGGCAACTCGCAAGCTGGGCCACCATGCTGGCCGGATTCACCGTGATCGGCTTCGCCCCCCTGGTTTTCGATGGGATCGCTGACGATCTGGTGCGTGGACTCCGGGTGGTCGCCTACGGCGGCCCGTACAGCCAGACAACTCCATCCAAAATTCGAGATGTGATTATTGAGGAATTATATGATACAAGGAACGCGGTCGTGATCCTGCTGCTGATCGCGATGGTGCTGGCGAGTCGCGGCGAGGCTCGAAAACAGACCTCCATCTGGATGGTGGCGCTGGCTGGAGCGATCCTGTACCGGCCGTTTCACCCGGTTCAACATTTTTATTTGAATTATCCGAACCACCTGTTCCTCTCGATCGCGCTGGCGGAAATTGTCCCGTGGATCCTCGCTGAGTCCCGAATCGCGCCGGCGGTCCGGGTTTTCGTGGCCGCTGGTCTCTTGATGGAGCTGAGCCTTGGCGTACCGACGTACTTCTCACCATCGGGAACGGTCCAGGCGATCGCGGCGATCGCCCGAGGAGAAGCGATTCCCAGGACCATCCCGCCTGGGGCGAGCAACTGGTTCGGCGCCGAGCGGGCCCGGTATTACGAGTGGAAGGACTATCGATCGACGCTGCTCTACCTGCGACGGTCGACGTCCCCGCGCACTCAGGTTGCCAACATGCTTCGCCAGCCGCCGTATCCGGCGGTCAACGGCCCGACAGGCCGGGCCTCGCCGTTCCGGGCCGAGTCGGGGATCCTCTGGATGGTCCTGATTGCGATGGACCTCGAGCCGGAATTCCTATCGGAGCTTGAGGCGGCCGGGGATTCGGTGGTGGTCTGGTCGCCCGAAGAGCCGGAGTTGCGGGGGCGTCTGCGATTCGATCGGCTCCGTCGGTTCATCCGCGATCACTACCGTCCCGAGGCAAGGTTCGGCCGGATCGAGGTCTGGCGGCGAGCCCCGTAGGACGGTCGGGCCAGGTTCCCGGCGCTAATCTTCCAGTGCGTTCCTTCGCTGATCGCGAACGGGCTTCTTGATCGAATCGGGCGATCGGCCGCCGAGGTGCTCGTCGTCCAGGGTGACCTGCATGAAGCCGATGCACATCTCGTCGGTGGTCTCCTCGCCCCAGTTGACATCCCTCGGCGGCCGGCTGGGGTTGCTCGGATTGGCCGCCGAATTGTCGAAGTGGGCGACCAGTTCGACCTTCGTCCCGCGGGGGAGGGGAACCGGGCTAACAAACTCGTAGGGGTTCTGCCAGTTGAAGTCCCAGTCATCGATGCGGATCAGAACCTGTCGCGAGCCGTCAGGGCGAACGGCGGTCAAAAGGAAGTCGCGGCCGAGCAGATGCATGTGGGGGAAGACAGCGAGGAGGTGCGAATCCTGCTGGATCGTCCGTGATCCTCGGACCTCGTGTTTCGCCTCGCCGGCCGGGATGTGGAGCTTCGGCTTGCCGAAGAGCCCGGTCCTCGGCGGCATCACGATCGCCGACCGAATCTGCTTGTCCACAGGCCCTCTGGCGAAGTAGAGACCGATCTCGGAGGCGTCGGACTCGGGCTTGCCACTCTTGTGGTAATGGACCTGAAGCAGAACGTCGGCTCCGGCCGGTAGGGCGCGGGCCATTCCCTCGGGGGACTGGAACACCCGGCGACCGGGCGCCCATCCCCAGAGCTGGCCCGCGGGCAGGAAGGGAAACCCACTCGGCAGCCGGCCGTAGCCGCCGCCCGAGCTTGCATAACCCGAGCGAGGATCGGCGGCGTCGAGCTTTCGGGCGTTCCCGGTGGTGTCGTAGGCGGCCAGGATGTGATGCACGACCTTTCGGTTCCCGGGCCGGAAGTCGGCCGCCGCGATCCAGCGTCCCTCAGTCAGCCCCGAGGGAAGCACGAAAACGCGGTACTCATCCGGTCCCGAGGCGCCCAGCTCGAACGGCTGGTTGACCTTGAGAACCAGGTCGGGCGTACCCATGGCCCAGTCGGACGGCCAGGAGACCGGCGGCGGCGCGTCCTTCGAGTCGCCCTCGGGTGCGCCGGCGTCGGCCCAGTCGGAGAGGACCTTGCGATCCCGATCGCTCAGCACCCGGGCGCCTCGAAACGGGCCGCCCTCGGTCGTCGAGGCGTGCCAGGGCGGCATCGTCCTTTCCTCGGTCACATCAACGATGTCATCGGCCCGCTTGCGAGCCTGCTCGTAGTCGAGCAGCGAGAAGGGCGCCACCTGTCCCGGCCGGTGGCACTCCTGGCAATTCTTCTGGAGGATGCGGGCGACGTCGCGGTGATACGTCGGCGAGTCGCCGGCCATCAGCGGCCCGGATCCGAGCCCTAGACAGAAGAAGAACACCAACCCGGCAAATCGCCGGCCTTCGCGACACCTCGACACGCTCATCGTGCAAATCCTTCCCAGATCGTCGGCCCCGGAGGGGCATTCTCCCGCCGCTCCGTTCCGCCTGTCATCTATTCTACGACCCGACGAGAGGATCGTCGAATTCCCGTCGTTGGACGTGCTCTGTTAGGATCCCTCGGGGCTCCTCGAATCGAGGCGTGCGGCCTCGGTCACGTCCTCGAAGACATAAGGGCTCATCCCTGTGGAAAAATAGCTCCGATCCGGAAGCATCGGGAGACGAGCCCCGAAGAAGGTGTTGAACACCGCGCGGAAGGAGTTGACCGGCGAGATCCCCTCGTGAAGGCTATCGTAGCGTCGGCCGGGAAAGTGGTAAGCGTTCAGGATGCTCATCCGCTCGTGGAGGTCGGTCTGGCGAGAGCTTGTCGGGTCGAGGTTTAGCTCCGAGCCGTGGTCGGACTGCACGATGATGATGGGCGGCTCGGGCGAGGCATCGAGGATCGCATCGATCGCTTGCCCAACTCGCTTCGTGATGTAGGCGGCCTGGTCGCGATAGGCCCGACAGAACACCTCGGGCGGGACAGGCTCGGCAATCGCCTTGTTGGCATAGAGTAACCGGCGATCGATTGTCTGGCTGACGTCCTCGCCATTGGGGCCGAAGATCATTGGCGGATGCGGGCAGATGATGTGAGCGTAGGTGAAGGTCGGCGCGGGGTCGCGAGCGATGTCGGGCAGGTGGTCAAACACATAATTGATCCGGGCCCGCGAGGCCGTGAGAGCATTCCGACGCGACGGGTCGGCCGCAAGGCGATAGAGTGGCGTCAGACCGAGCGCCATCCGGGAAAACTCACTCCAGTAGGGGGTCGGCGTGAGGTAGCGATCGGCCTCCGGGTGGTCGACCGGGTCGAAGCCGGTGGCGAACGTTACCCATTCGTAACCCAGTGGCCGGAGGGTGGCGAGCACGTTGTTCCGGCCGATGAATTCCCTCAGCATCGTCTGGTCGGACTGGAGGTTCTTGACCATCTCGTCGAGGTAGACACCGTTGAGCGACGACGAGAGACAGAGTGGCGTCTGGCAATAATTCGCCGGGCTCTGTCGTGCCACGTAGAAGCCCCGGCTCTGGATGTGGTCGAGAAAGGGCGAGATATCGAGGTCGAAATGCGACCGCATCACATCGTCGCGAGCGTAGCCGTCAAGGATAATGTAGTAAATGTCGGGGAGCGGTGAGCCCGGCGGCACGTTGAGGGTCGCCAGTGGTGTGGGATGCCAGTCGCCAGGAGGCTCGTCGGGCGATCGGGCGGTTGCCGGATCGATCCCCCGGTCGCTCCGGCCGGTCGAGATTCCAGCCTCAACGATCGGCAGAACGGCGAGGAACATGGTGATGGTTGCCACGGCATTGAGCCATCGAGTCGTCGCGGCAAGGCCGCTAGCGTCCCGGACGCACCAGGCGATCGTCGCCGCGAGCAAGAGGATTTCCGGCCCAACGACCCACCAGGGTCCGGCATCGACCTGCTGGGAGACCCAGATCTGGCTGGCCCAGGTCAGGAACGCCGAAGTCCAGCCAGCGGCCGGCTCGATCGAGTAAAACAACAGGATCGCCGCGGCCGAGACAACCGCGCCCTTCGCGGCCGTTCGGAGAATCAGGCCTAAGACGAGCCAGACGGCCACTCCGCCAGCAACCGCGGCGGCCACCGGACCAGCCAGCTCGGAGGCGAGAACCTGGTGGACGTTTCGGCCGTAGAGCGAGACGATCGGATACGCGGCCAGCAGCGGCGGGTAGAACGGCGGCATGGTCGAACGACCCTTCAATCCTCCCAGCGCCTCAGCAGGTAGAGCGTTCGGCCCTGATCCGTCAACGGCTCGATCGCGATCATCTGGAACTGCTTTCCGAAGCATCGTTCGAAGGCCTCCCGACTGTACTCGTGATGGATGCCCCCGCGATGGGCAGCGAGCCGAGAGACCTGCGGGTCATCCTCGGGAACGAATTCGATCAGCAGCCAGGGAGCGAGCCCCTGAAAGAACGCGGCGAGGTTCTCCATCGGCTGGTTGCCGGTGAACGCCAGGTGATGGATCAGTGCCAGGGCCATGACCAGATCCGGCGCCCCACGATCGAAGATCGGAGCCCGCTCACGGTTCATCCAGCCCGTCGCCGGGCTCGGGTTGAACAGGTCGAGGACCAGGGGCAGAATCCGCGATTCACCCCGCGCCTTCGCATCGAGATAGGCCCGCTCAACGCAGGCCGGGTCGACATCGAAGGCGATGGTTGAGGCGCCCGACTCGGCGACGATCCGGCTGAAGAAACCGGTATTCGCGCCCAGGTCCCAGGCGATCGATGGCCGAACTCGGTCGATCAGATCACGGACGATCCGGGCCTTGAGGTCATAGCCCTCGACGGTGTAGGGCAAGTCGCTCTCGTACGAGGCCCAGCCTCGGCGGCCCGGCCGCCATCGGAGCCGTCGGATCGTCGCCGATAGACTGTCGACCAGCCCGAGCAGACCGCTTTCACCGATCCGCATCGTCCCTCGGGTGGCCGTCGCCGTCGCCGATTCGTACGACCGCTGGAGCCTCGAATGAAGTCGAAGATGGATCGTCAGTCCCGCGTTGAACCACGTCCGGGCCGGCAGGAGCCGGGCGGCGAGGTCGAGCGGAATGCCGTCGATATTGGTCCGGCTCAACTGGTTCAGTCGGTGGTCCACCTTCGCCATCAGCGCCAGCGGGGCGAGGAAGTGCTCGCAGAACTGGCGGTATCCTAGCCAGGGCTCCCCCTCGCGCCGAACCTCGAACGAGAGGGTGTCAATGAAAACAGGGCGTCCGCGGTGGAACTGGATGTTGTAAGCGCTGGCGTCCTTGAGCGTCATTCCACGACCGATCGCCCGGCTCTGGATCTCCAGCGTCGCGAGTGCGGCGTCGCGAAGCTGGCTGAAGCTCCATTCGTAGGGATACGAGATCCATCCCACCGTCTCGGGCCGGAGGACCTTGTAGGCGAGAGACGGCTCCCGTCCCTCGTCTTCGAGTTCCTCGTGCGGAATCAGCAAACCATCGGCGACCAGTTCATGATACAGGCCCGAGCCCATCAGTCGGTCGTAATGTTCGCGGTGAACCTGGTTGACCTGGCGCCTGAGCTCGCCTCGATCGACGTAGACGAACCCGGCCGGATCGCGGAACGAGACCTCCGCCATGGTGTCGATCATGATTTCCTCACCCGGATCGCCGGCACGATCGCATCGCGAAGCTGGCGGAGCCAGGTCTTGATGAAGAGCGTCGAGCCGAGAAGGCCCGCCAACACCACCTGGAGCATCATGCTCCCCATCCCCGGGTCGAGATACGCCCAGACCGCCACACCTGCCAGATCGATCGAGTCGAACGCGTTCATGATTTCGGCGCCTATTTAAGAAGAGTTCCGGGCGCGCGGGCCATCCCCGTCGGGTGCCGACATCAGCACCGAAGCAGCGACGGCTCGACATTGAGATGACCGGGGCTCGCCGGACCGGCGCTGACGTCACGCCCTGCATGCGGCCCCAAAAATACCGACGACATCCGGAGGCGGGAGACGTCGTGGTTCTTACCTGAATTCAGCGACAAGACTCGCCCGGCTGGCCCAGCCTTGTCCACCGGCGATGGCCAAAATCTCCGAATCGATCACCGTCTGAACCTTTGCAATTCGGAGCAGGCGTTGCCCATTCCCTTCAACAATAGAACTTACGATCCGTCCGGCAACCAGTGACCCGTGATTGAAACAGAATGTAAATCGTCGGGACGGTCTCGCGGCAAGTGTGCTTTATCAGGTCGAGATCGCCGGCTGGAGCCGGCTCTACAGGACAGAACCCTGGTCGAGGTCAAAAGTGTCGAGCC